>NZ_JBXASW010000008.1:0-158830 GCF_058809745.1 Variovorax sp. MPBD4-3 | reverse complement strand
GCGCATCTCGTTGCCGGCTTCGCCGTTCTTGGTGGAGCGCGAGCGGAGGGTGCTTTGCGTCGACATGCCCGGCAGGCTCACCGGCGTGGGGTTGGTGCCGTTGTAGACGCTGCCCGAGACCAGCGGCCGGTCGGGGTCGCCGTCGACATAGCTCACGACCACTTCCTGCCCGATGCGCGGCAGAAACAGGGCGCCCCAGCCCTTGCCGGCCCACATCTGCGAGACGCGGATCCAGCACGAGCTCTTGTCGTCCTTCTTGCCCTGCTGGTCCCAGGGAAACTGCACCTTGATGCGCCCGTGCGCGTCGGTCCAGATTTCCTCGCCGGCCGGGCCCACCACCTGCGCGGTGTGGTTGCCCGCCACCACCGGCCGCGGCGTGAGGCGCTGCGGGCGAAAGGGCAGGTCGGGCGGCAGGGTCTCGAAGCTGTTGCTGTAGTGCTCGCGATCGGCATGGTGCTGCACGCTGTACACCACATGCTCCACGTTGAGGTCCTCGCGCGGATGCTCCTGCAGCGTGAAGGTGGTGCCCGGCGTCAGGTAGTGGCAGCGGCTGTCGCCGCGGCCCGACTGGCTGCCGGCCTGGCGCGCTTCCAGGCGGATGCGCGCGCGCGCCGCGCCGGCGGCGGCCGCCACGCGCGAGGGGTATTCGTAGTCCAGTCCCTGGCCGGCCTTGCCGTCCTGCTGCTCCCGCAGGCTGGTGTCGGGCGTGAGGAAGTCGTAGTCGTCCACCGCCTGGGACTTGGTGACCAGCCGGGCGTCGGACTCGAAGCGGGTCACCGTGTGGGTGTGGGCCAGGCCTTCCGCCCCGCCGCGCAGCAGCAGCGTGTCGGCGTGGGGGCAGGGCGCGTAGGCCACCTTGCTGTCGGCCAGCACGAGATTGTGCTCGCCGTCCGCGAAGGTGAAGAAATAGAAGATGCCTTCCTCTTCCATCAGCCGGGAGACGAAGTCGAAGGCCGTCTCGTCGTAGCGCACGCAGTACTCGCGCTTGGCATAGGTGCCGCCGAGCTGCGAGTCGAAGGCCAGGTTGAATTCGGTGAACACCTTCTCCAGGATCTCCACCGTGCTCAGGTTCTGGTAGATCACGCGGTCGCGGCCCAGCGTGAGCAGCCACATGCGCGGCACGAGCTCGAGCGAATAGGTCGCGAAGTCGCCGTGGCTGCCCAGGTAGGAGAAGCGCGAGACGATGCCGTTGAAGAAGCGGGTTTCCTTGTAGGGCCGCTGCATGGCCACGGTGGCCGAGGTGCCGATCAGGTCGGCGCCCTGCAGCGTGCTCAAGGGCGAACGCATGGTGAGCGTGCAGGCGAACAGCCGCGACATCCCCTCCGTGGCCTGGAAGGTGTCGAGCAGCAGGTCGTCCGGCCCGAGCACGGTCTTCACCGTCAGGAAGGCGGCGTGCTGGGTGAAGCCTTCGCGCATGTTCATGCGTCAGCTCAGCGTTGCCGGCTCGAAGCCGAAGGCGAAGGCGCCGCCGCCGTCCACGCCCATGTGCACGGCGGTGAACGCGGCGGCCATCGAGATGCGTTCCAGCACCTGGCGCGACAGCTCGGGCAGCACCGCATGGGCCAGGATGTGGTCGATGTTGCGCGCGCCGCTGTCCACCTCGGTGCAGCGCGCGGTGATGGCGTCTTCCACCTGCGCGTCCCAGGTGAAGGCGGCGTGGTGGTTCAGCGCGAAGCGCCGCGCCAGCTTGCCGAGCTTGAGGTTCACGATCGAGCGGATCTGCTCGTCGCCCAGGTGGTGGTACGGCACCAGCGCCAGCCGGCCCAGGAAGGCCGGGCTGAACTGCTTGAGCAGTTCGGGGCGCAGCCGTTCCACCAGTTCCTCGGGGTCGGGCCTGCGCCCGCCCTGCGAGGCCTGCGTGATCACGTCCTGCGCGGCGTTGGAGGTCAACAGGATCAGCGTGTTCTTGAAGTCGATCTGCACGCCTTCGCCGTCTTCCATGGTGCCCTTGTCGAACACCTGGAAGAACAGCTCCAGCACGTCGGGGTGGGCCTTCTCCATTTCGTCGAGCAGCACCACGCTGTAGGGGCGCCGGCGCACCGCCTCGGTCAGCACGCCGCCGCGCCCGTAGCCCACGTAGCCGGGCGGCGCGCCCTTGAGGCTGGAGACGGTGTGCGCCTCCTGGAACTCCGACATGTTCACGGTGATGACGTTGCGCTCGCCGCCGTACAGCAGGTCGGCCAGCGCGAATGCCGTCTCGGTCTTGCCTACGCCGCTGGGGCCCACCAGCATGAACACGCCCACGGGCTTGCCGGGGTCGTCGAGGTCGGCGCGGAAGGTGCGCACGCGCCGCGCGATGGCGTCGAGCGCATCGTCCTGGCCGACCACGCGCTCGGCCAGCTTCTCCTTCAGGTTGAGCACCGTGTGCAGCTCGTCCGTCATCATCTTGCCGACCGGAATGCCGGTCCAGCCGGAGATGACTTCGGCCACCATCACGCCGTCGACGCACACGGGCACCATGGGCTCGTCGCTCTGCAGCGCTTCCAGGCCCTTCTCGAGGCGGCGCAGCGCGGCGGTGAGCAGCGCGGGGTCGTTCTCCTCGTCGGGCGGCGGCGCGCCGTCGCGCAGGCTGTCGGCGATCTTGCGGCGCAGCGCGACGATTTCCATCACCGCGTGCTTCTCTTCATCGACCTTGTCGGACAGGCGCTTGTGCTTCTGGCGCAGCGTGTCGAGCCGCGCGGTGAGCGTGGCGATGGCGTCCTGATGGTCTCCACCGGTGGCGGCTTCGTGGCGCAGCACGCGCAGCTCGCTTTCGCCCGTGGCGATGTCGCGCGCGGCCGACTCCAGCTCGGCCGGCAGCCCGTTCTGCCCGATGGCCACGCGCGCGCAGGCGGTGTCGAGCACGCTGATGGCCTTGTCGGGCAGCTGGCGGCCGGTGATGTAGCGGTGCGAGAGTTTCACGGCCTCGCGCACCGCGTCGTCGATGATCTCTACGCCGTGGTGCTTCTCCAGCGTCTCGACCATGCCGCGCAGCATGTCGATGGCCACTTCCTCGCTCGGCTCCTCGACCTTCACCACCTGGAAGCGCCGTGCCAGCGCCGGGTCGCGCTCCACGTATTTCTTGTACTCGGCCCAGGTGGTGGCGGCGATGGTGCGCAGTTCGCCGCGCGCCAGTGCGGGCTTGAGCAGGTTGGCCGCGTCGCCCTGGCCTTCGGCGCCGCCCGCGCCGATGAGCTGGTGCGCCTCGTCGATGAAAAGAATCACCGGCGTGGGCGAGGCCTTGACCTCGGCGATGACCGACTTGAGCCGGTTCTCGAACTCGCCCTTCACGCCGGCGCCGGCCTGCAGCAGCGCCAGGTCGAGCGAGCGCACCGACACCTGGCGCAGCGAGGGCGGCACGTCGCCCTGCACCACGCGCTGCGCGAAGCCTTCGACCACGGCCGTCTTGCCGACGCCGGCCTCGCCGGTGAGGATGGGGTTGTTCTGGCGGCGGCGCAGCAGCACGTCGATGATCTGGCGGATCTCTGCGTCGCGACCGCGAATGGGGTCGATCGCGCCGTCGCGCGCGAGCTGCGTCATGTCGACCGTGTACTGGTCGAGCGAGGGCGTGGCCGAATTGCCGCGGCGCGCGGTGGGCATCTGCAGCGGCGCCGCGCCCGCATCCGCGAGCGACGGCGCGGCCGGCTGGCTCGGGGCGGGCGCCGAAGACGCTGGCGCGGCGTTCAACGCCGAGGCTGCCGCGTCTTCCGGCGAGGACTGCAGCAGGCCCGCGAGCTCGTCGCGCAGCGCGCCGCGCGGAATCTGCAGCAGCGCGGGCGCGGCATCGACGAGGCGCCCGCGCAGGCGGTCCACCTCCAGCAGCGCCAGCATCAGCGTGCCCGAGCGGATGTGCTGCTGGCCCAGCAGCATCGAACTCATGAGCCAGGCTTCCTGGAACAGCGGCGCGAAGTCGGGCGCCAGGCTGGGCGTGCGGCCGTTGCCGCGCTTGAAGGTGTCGAGCGACTTCTGCAGCTGGGCCTGCACGGTCTCGGGCCGGATGCCGAAGCGGCCGAACACCAGCCGCAGGTCAGGGGCGTCGTTGTCCACCAGCTTCAGCAGCAGGTGTTCGAGGTCGACGTTGTAGTGCGTCTGCTGCACGCACAGCTCGGCCGCCTGTTCCATGGCGCGCTTGCATTCCGGGTTGAGCCGGCCGAGCAGGGTGCGGATGTCGATGTCCATGAGGAATGTGAGGCTCAGGCGCCGGCCGTGTCGCCGCCGTCGCTGGTGAGGGTGTGTTGAACGGGGGGCAGCGCGCCCCGGAAGGAAGGGCCGGCGACCCAGGAGGTCCAGCCCAGGCGCATCGGATTCGCGGCGCCGAGCACGCTGCTGCGCGATTCGGCGGGCGCGAGTTGCAGCTCCATCTCGACCTTCAGGTCTTGCGGGATGAAGCGGCGCACCAGCCATTTGGCGAGCGCATGGTCGGCGCCCCGGGGCAGCAGGTCGCGCAGGCGCTGCTGGCTCAGGTTGCTGAAGGTGAGGCGGATGCCGGCGCCCTGGTCCCACACGCGCTTGCCGAGCACCGCGCCGCCGCCCAGCGGGGTGCGCATGTCCAGCCGCGCCGATGCCTCGGGCTCCAGCGCCAGCCAGCGGCCGCGGAACTGCGTGCCCTGCACCTGCACGCCGAGGCGGTCGCGCAGCAGCGCCAGCAGGGCGGTCATGCCGCGCGGCGCGCCGCCCAGCAGGCCGGCATGGCGCAGCCACAGGGCCGAGCCGTCGGGCGCGCGCACGCCGGAGCGCAGGCCCAGCGCGCTGGCGGCATCCAGCGTGGACGCCAGCGTCGAGCCGGCGGGCGACTGCGGGTTCAGCGCCACATGGTGCTTGCGGCGGCTGCGGTACAGGAAGGCCAGGAAGCGGTGGTTGAAGATGTCGAGAAAGTCGGCCGTCGCATGGTCGCGCCGCTGCCGGCGCTCCAGCAGCATCTCGGTGACGGGCATCGGCAGCGGGCCGCCGCTGCCGCCCAGCGAGAGCGCGGGCGTGGTGAGCGAGAAGGGCTCGCCGGTCGGCGCGTCGGTGTCGACCTCGCGCACGTCGCTGGCCTCGAAGGCCAGTGTGACGAAGGCATGCAGCCGCACCGCCTCGCGTTCGCGCGGGCCCTGCGAGCGGCCCACGGGCACCGCGTCGGGCGCGGCGCGCTCGAGCAGGCTGATGGCCTGGAACAGGTTGAAGTCCTGCGGGCGGGCGCGGAGTTCTTCGATCACAGCACGACCTGCCGGCCCGTCATGGGCGCCCATTGCTTGCGCACCTCGTCGCCGTCGCGCACCACCAGGCGCACGAAGGAGTTCACCGACGTGTACATGGCGAAGAACCGCGCAAGCACGGCCGACATCATGAGAGGGGAGCCGCCGACGAAGGCGTCGTCCTCGAATTCGAGCGTGACCTGCGTGCCGCGGCAGTAGCCGCGCCAGGCCTCGGTGCCCACGTGGGCGGTGACGCCGCGCGCCGAGAGCCCGGCGATGCCGAGTATCTGGGCGTGGTCGCGCCGGCTGTCGGAGGCGAACAGCGAAAGCATTTCGCGCAGCTGCTTGCGGCCGGTGGAGCCGTCCACCAGCGACTGGTGGTTGAGCGTGAGCAGCGACACCAGCCGCCACAGCGTTTCGCTGCCCAGCGGCGGGTCGCGCTGCGCGGTGGGCTCGTACAGGCAGCGCACGCTGGTGGGCTGCGACGGGCCTTCGGCCACCAGCCGCGCGCCCACCGGCACCTGCTCGGCCAGCCGGCGGTTGGTGCACAGCAGGTGCGCGTACACCACGGGCTGCGCGGGCCGGCTGTGCGTCTTGCCCTGGTCGACGAAAGACAGGAAGACGTCGGTGCCGGGAATGTTCTGGCGCAGGCAGGGCTCGCGCCGCGCGGCCCAGAACACGTCGCCCTGCGCGCCGTCGACATGGCCGAGCGCGGCGAAGCCCGGCACGTTCACCGGCTTGTCGGCGTCCGGGTCGGAGGCGATCACCGAGACGATGGAATGCACCTCGGTGGTCGCGTCGCGCTGGCGGTCGGGCACCAGCATGTATTCGTAGTGGCGCTGGTCCATCACCAGCGGTTCGCTCACGCGCGGGAACAGGTTGACGATGGGCGTGCAGCCGAGCTGGAAGTTCTCGGCGTCCAGGTGCCGCAGCGCGCGCGTGGGGCGGTCGAGCTGGAACACCAGGTCGCAGCGCTGCCCGCGGCCCAGGCGCGAGCGCAGGTGGTGCAGGTCGAAGAAGTGGAACTTGCGCGGAAACGCGAAGTACTCCTGCAGCAGCCCGTAGGCGGGCTGCGCGTTGGCGGGCTGCGGCAGCACCTCTTCGCCTTCGGCGAAACCGACTTCGCGCCAGGCGTCGGCCGGCAGCATCCGCAGCGCGCCGCCCTCGGGCATGACGCCGACCGACTTCACGCCCGACACCAGCGCGTCGTACAGCGGCATGGTGAGCATCCAGTCGCCCTGCAGGTGGATGCGCAGGCTGTCGATCTCGAGCTCGGAGAAGTCGGTGCCGGCCTCGCATTCGAGCGTGAGGCGCAGCACCGCATCGGTGTCGATGGCGGCGTGCACGATGCGCAGCGGCCACAGCACGGTGTCCCAGGCAGTGCGGAAGCGGCACTCGCGCGACTGCGGTGCCTGGCCCGGCGCCGACGAAGGTTGCGCGTGCGCGGTGCGCGCATGCAGCATGGTGTGGCGCGGCACGGGAAAACCGGAGGTCACCTTGCCCTGCGCCGGGTCGAGCGCGAACTGCGCCACCGACATCGAGGGCAGCGGCTGCACCAGCGACGGGCAGAGGTTGTCGAGCAGCGCGTAGGCGACGTCGGGAAATTCCTGGTCGAGGTCGCGGTGCACGCGCGCCGAAAGAAAGGCGACCGATTCGATCAGCCGCTCGGTATGCGGGTCCAGCGATTCGCCGCCGTGCAGCGACAGCCGGGAGGCGACCTTGGGGTAGCGCTGGGCGAAGTCCGCCCCCTGTCCCCGCAGATAGGACAGTTCGCGCTTGTAGTACTGCAGCAGGTCGCTGTGCTGGATGTCGGACACGTCAGGCGACTTTCATCAGGCTGTCCGGCGTGCCGAGCAGCATCTCGAAGTCGACGCGGCGCAGCGCCAGGCCGGCGCGCGCCTGCGCACCGATGCGCACCCGCGCGACTTCATGCCGGTTGGGCGTGGCGCTCACCTGCACGCTCACGTCGCACAGGCGCGGCTCGTAGCGCTGCACCGCCTGGCGCAGCACGGCGGCCAGCTGCTGCAGGTCGGTGGCGTTCTGCGCGCTGAGCGAGGAGAAATCGGGAATGCCGTACTCCAGCACCGTGCCGCTGCCCTGCGCGTAGTCGGCCACCGACAGCGGCGAGCGCGTGTTGAACAGCTGGCGCAGCTCACGGCCGATGGAGTCCTGCACGGACTCCATCGTCTCCAGGTGAACCCCATGGGCGTGCTCGTACAGCGCCGACGCCAGCCGGTCGAACAGGGGCAGGACGCCCCCTTTGACAAGTTCGGACACGGTGGGCGCCGGACGTCAGCGTCGGGCCGTCACGCGACCGCGGTGTTCTTCGACAGATCCCAGCCGAACGGTGCGACGCCTTCCTGGCCGCCTTCTTCCTTCTGCTTGGTGTATTCGACCTTGATGGCCGCGTAGTTCAGCGAGATGCTTTCCTGCGGCAGGTCGCCGCCGCTGGACACCGAGAAGCCGCTGAGGATCACGTCGGTCAGGGTCACGACCATCAGTGGCAGCAGGCCGCTCTTGTCTTCGCGCGGGAAGGTGATGATGGTGTCGCCCGCGAACACCTCGCCGCCGGCGAGCTTCTGCATCAGCTGGGGCGTGGCGGAGTCGGTGGTGCGGGTCACCGTGATTTCGGAGAAGCTGGGCTTGCCCGCGGTGCGCTCCTGGTTGGAGGTGCCCGAGGTCACGGCGAGGCCGGCGCCGAACTGGAAGCTCTGGACTTCCATTTCGTCCTTGTGGCCCTCGATCTGGGTCTGTCCGGTAACGCCGGGCATCTTGAGGTAGATAGGCATGTGAAAGCTCTTTCAGTCTGTCTGTAGGTAGACGTGGATGTCGGGGTGGTCAGGCGGCCGCGGCCGGCAGGTCGGCCACCAGGCGGATCGAGGCCGAGAGTTCCTCGAGCTGGAAGTGCGGCTTCAGGAAGGCGATGGCGCGGTACGAGCCCGGCTTGCCCGGCACTTCGGTCACGTCCACGCGGGCCTGGCTCAGCGGGTACTTGGCCTTCATGGCCTGCGGCGCCGAGGGGCTCACCAGCACGTAGTTGGCCACCCAGTTGTTCAGGTGCTTCTGCATGTCGGCCTGCGTCTGGAAGCTGCCGATCTTGTCGCGCACGATCACCTTCAGGTAGTGCGCGAAACGCGAGGCGGCCAGGATGTAGGGCAGGCGGGCGGAGACGGCCGCGTTGGCGTTGGCCGCGTCCTTGTCGTACACCTTGGGCTTGTTCACGGTCTGGCCGCCGAAGAAGGCGGCGGTGTTCGAACCCTTGGAATTGACGATCGCGATGAAGCCCAGGTCGCTCAGTTCCTTTTCGCGGCGGTCGGTGATGGTCACTTCCGTCGGCGGCTTCAGTGCGATGTCGCCTTCGTCCGTCTTGTAGGCGTGGGCCACCAGCCCGTCGACCTTGCCGCCGCCCTCGACGCCGCGGATGGCCGTGGTCCAGCCGTACAGCGAGTGCGCCTGCGTGATGCGAAGGCCCAGCTGGTAGGCCGCGTTGGCCCACAGGTACTTGCCGTGGTCGGAGCCGTCCACGTCTTCTTCGTAGTTGAAGTTCTCGACGGGGTTGGTCTTGGCGCCGTAGGGCAGGCGGGCCGCGTAGCTGGGCAGCACCAGCGACACGTAGCGCGAGTCTTCCGATTCGCGGAAGCTGCGCCACGAGGCGAGCTCGGCGCTCTCGAAGGTCTTGGACAGGTCGCGCGGGATGCCGAGTTCGGTGAACGACTTGAAGTCGAACAGCGCCGGCGCGGCGGCGGCGATGAAAGGCGCGTGCGCGGCGGCGGCCACGCGGGAGACGCGCTCCAGCAGGGCGATGTCCTGCGGGTGGCGGCCGAAGTAGTAGTCGCCGATCAGCAGCGAGTAGGGGTGGCCGCCGTAGGTGCCGTATTCCTCTTCGTAGATCTTCTTGAAGAGCACGCTGGTGTCGTGGTCGACGGCGGTCTCCAGGTCCTTGAGCAGGTCCTTCTTGCTCACGTTGAGCAGGCGCAGCTTCAGGTTGCTGCCGGTCTCGGTGCCGAACACCATGTCGCGCAGGCCGCGCCAGGAGCCTTCGAGGGCCTGGAACTCGGGGGCGTGCAGGATCGCGTTGAGCTGGTCGGTCAGCAGGCGGTCGATTTCGGCGACGCGCTCGTTGATCAGGGTGACTACGCCCTTGTCGGGGCTGGTCTTCATGCCTTCGTCGAGGATCTGCGAGGCGAGCTGACCGATCAGCTTCTTCGCGTAGGCGCCCTGCGAAGGCTCGGTCGTCATCTTGCCTTCGTAGACGATCTTGTCGAGCAGGCTCATGTCACTGGTCGTGACGGTGGTCGCTGCGCTGCCGGCTTCTGCGGCTTTGGATTTGTTGGCCATCTCTATCACCATTCAGGATTTGCCGGTTCGCGCCCGTGGGGCCGCGGCCGGCGTGGTTGATCACGCAGCCGGTGCTTCGGCTTCGGGGGACGTCTGGGTTTCCGCGGCGGCTGCCTGCGGGGCTGCGGCGGCGGGAGCGGCTTCGGCCTTGGCCTGGCTCTGGACGGCCTTGAGGTCTTCGGTGTTCTTCAGCACGTTCTCGAGCAGGTCGTCGAGTTCGTCGTTGCCGTCGAGCTTGGCCAGCAGGTCGCGCAGTTGCTGGCGGGCTTCGAGCAGCTTGGCCAGGCGGGGCACCTGGCTCACGATGGCTTCGGGGTGGAAGTCGCCGAATTCCTTGAAGTTCAGTTCGATCTTCAGGTTCCCGTCGCCCTTCATGGTGTCGGGCACCGACAGGTCGAGGCGGGGCGAGATGTTGCCGAGCACTTCATCGAAGTTGTCGCGGTCGACCTCGACGAAGCGGCGCTCCTTGAGCTTGGGCAGCGGCTGCACCGGCTGGCCCGACAGGTCGGCCAGCAGGCCCACGACCAGCGGCAGCTCCTTCTTTTCGACGGCGTCGCCGATCTCTACGTCATAGGTGATCTGGACGCGCGGCGGGCGATTGCGGCCGACCCATTTTTGCAAGCTATTCGACATTTTTCGCTCTCAGAAAAGGTTGAATTGACAGGAACACACGTTGAAGTTTTCGGCGCACTTCGCCCCGTTCGGCGGCGCGCTGCCCGTTGCCGTTACCGTCCCGGCATGCATCAAAGACGAACGGAAGATACAAATCGAGATATTTACTAACAATCCCCAGAATTAGGGAGGAGTCCTGTTTTCGAGAGAGAAAACTCAATGAAAACAAGGATGTAGCTCTGAAAAAGTTACATATATGAGAGCTTTGTCACAGAAATTGGTGACCAAATGCTAGGCCGATGGGGCGCGCGGCGCATCGGACCAAAGTCCAATGACAAGGGACCGGGCGCGGCGCTATCGCGCGCGTGAGGGGAAAAGCCTGAGACCGGCTGTTGACCTCTTTTGGGGCGTAAATCGGCTTCGACGCTATTTCGCGTGCACCTGAAAGGGGTTTGCGCCTCGAATTGGTTCATGAATCATGCAAAATGCAAGATTCGCATAAGGTTATGCACCAATTTGGAAAAGAGAAGGACTGGAATGAAGCACGCATCCGTCGGGGGTTTCCTGGCACATGTCGCCCAACGCAACCCCGGACAGCCCGAGTACCTGCAAGCCGTGACCGAGGTCATGGAAAGCCTCTGGCCCTACATCGAGCAGCACCCCAAGTACACCGCCCACAGCCTGCTGGAGCGGCTGGTCGAACCCGAGCGGGTGGTGATGTTCCGCGTGTCCTGGGTCGACGACCACGGCGAGGTGCAGGTCAACCGGGGCTTCCGCATCCAGCACAGCCTGGCCATCGGCCCGTACAAGGGCGGCCTGCGCTTCCACCCGTCGGTCAACCTGTCGATCCTCAAGTTCCTGGCCTTCGAGCAGACCCTGAAGAACGCGCTGACCACGCTGCCCATGGGCGGCGGCAAGGGCGGCGCCGACTTCGACCCCAAGGGCAAGAGCCAGGGCGAGGTGATGCGCTTCTGCCAGGCTTTCGTGAGCGAACTGTTCCGCCACATCGGCTCCGACACCGACGTGCCCGCGGGCGACGTGGGCGTGGGCGGGCGCGAGGTCGGCTTCATGGCCGGCATGGTCAAGAAGCTCACCAACCGCGCCGACTGCGTCTTCACCGGCAAGGGCCTGAGCTTCGGCGGCTCGCTGATCCGCCCCGAGGCCACCGGCTACGGCAACGTCTACTTCGCGCAGGAAATGCTCAAGCGCAAGGGCCGGGGCTTCGAGGGCATGCGGGTGAGCGTCTCGGGCGCCGGCAACGTCGCGCAGTACACCATCGAGAAGGCGATGGCGCTGGGCGCCAGGGTGGTGACGGTGTCGGATTCGAGCGGCACCGTGGTCGACGAGGACGGCTTCACGCCCGAGAAGCTCGCGGTGCTGATGGACGTCAAGAACCACCTCTACGGCCGCGTCAGCGACTATGCGCAGCGCACCGGCGCGCGCTTCGTGGCCGGCGCCACGCCGTGGCACGTGCCAGTCGACGTCGCGCTGCCGAGCGCCACGCAGAACGAACTCGACGAGGAAGACGCGCGCATGCTCGTGAAGAACGGCGTGGTCTGCGTGGCCGAAGGCGCCAACATGCCCTCGACGATGGACGCGGTGAAGGTGTTCGAAGGCCACGGCGTGCTGTACGCGCCGGGCAAGGCGAGCAACGCCGGCGGTGTGGCCACCTCGGGGCTGGAGATGAGCCAGAACGCCGCGCGCCTGTCATGGACGCGCGACGAGGTCGATGCCCGCCTGCTGCAGATCATGCAGGGCATCCACGCGTCGTGCC
This sequence comes from Variovorax sp. MPBD4-3, assembly GCF_058809745.1. Taxonomy (NCBI): domain Bacteria; kingdom Pseudomonadati; phylum Pseudomonadota; class Betaproteobacteria; order Burkholderiales; family Comamonadaceae; genus Variovorax; species Variovorax sp. MPBD4-3. The sequence goes on along the minus strand of NZ_JBXASW010000008.1, from coordinate 146,950 downwards.
TGCACTACGGCGCGCGCAAGGACGGCAGCGTGAGCTACGTCGACGGCGCGAACATCGCCGGCTTCGTGCGCGTGGCCGACGCGATGCTGGCGCAAGGCGTGGTCTGACGCGACACTGCGGCCCGACGCGACGCGACGCGCTCAGAGCTCGATGAATGCCGACGTGGCTTTGTTGAGTGCCAGCTTGCCCTTGGCGGTGATCGATTCCACCTGGGCCAGCTGACGGATGGCGCGCGCATCGGGTGCGCGGTCCGACGGGGGGATGAAGGCAGTTACCAGTTCGGCCGCACGCAGCACGCGCAACCTGTCGATGTCCGCGGGCGTGTGGATGACGTATGGCAATTTCTGCTCGGCGATGACCCGAAGAAATTCCATGGACATGAGCCGTCTCCTTTTGGGTTGAGGCGTTGACGGCACATTTTGCGCACAAACAATTAGCGTTGTCTAAACCCTGCGGCGCGCATGCCTTTCATCGCGTGTACCGAAGTGTTCCTTTGTTTGGTGGTGTGCGACGAAGGTGCCAGTTTGTTTTCGGGCGCAACCGCTCGTCAGTTCAGCGCCTGCGCGGGCCACGCCGTGGTGTCGGGCATCACGAGATGCCAGCGCACCGGCTCGATGCCATCGAAGGTCGCGCGATAGCGCTCGCTGGTGCGGCCTTCGCCGGTCACGTCGCGGATCACGATGCTGTCGATGCGTGCCTGGTGCGCGCGAAAGACATGCGCATAGATTTCCGGATCGGCTTCGCCCGAGTCGCCCACCAGCACGAAGCGGCGCTGCGGAAACTCGGCCAGCAGCCGCTCGATCGTGCCGAGCTTGTGCGCGCGCGAATCCTCGTCGCCGGGAATCAGCGTGCGCCATGTCGTGCTCTCGCGCAGATGCATGCTGCCCGCGGGAAAGCCGGCGCTGCGGATGAAGTCCGAGAGCGCCGGGTAGAGCTGTATCGGGCTTGACGAGAGATAGTGGAAGCGCGCGCCGGGCGCCTGCGCCAGCGCGCGATACCAGTCGGCCATGCGCGGCGCGGCCTCGAAGCGGCGCGCGAAGGTGTTGAGCAGCATCTCGCGCCGGTCGCGCACCTGCGTGCGCTTGATGGTGTCGTCGATGTCCGAGATGACCGACACGCCTTCCTCAGGCACCACCAGCGCCTCGCCCCTGAATCGATGCAGCAGCTCGCCCGGCCCCGTCACGCCGTGGTAGCGCACCCACTCGCGCGTATCGTGCGGCGCGTCGATCACGATGCGAAGGTTGCTGCGCCCGTCCTTGCCCGAGGCCGGCATGGTGATGCGCGTGGGGCTGCCGTCGAAGACGACGTCGATGACCTTGTCTTCTTCCGACTCGGCGTGGAACAGCGCGGTGCGCTGGCTGAAGCGCAGCCTTGCCGCCGGCGAGAGCTTACGCAGGCTCAGGCCGAGGTAGCGGGCGAGCGCGCTGTCCAGGCCCCAGCGGTGTTCGCGCTCGAAGATCCAGGCATGGATGTCGACCTCGAGCCGGCCATCGGCGGTAGGGCGCGCCGTGCCGTTCATGAAGAGCGCTTCTTCGTCCGGCTCCAGCGGCTCGGCGGCCCGCAGGCCCTGCAGCGGCGCGAGGCCCGCAAGCAGCGCCGCACCCGCCACCAACGACCGGCGCCGCGGGTCCGGCGTGGTCGTCGTCGGATGCGGGGCGCCTTCGCTCATGTATGGCTGGTGGTGGCGCGTTCGTAGGTGACGAAGTCGAAGGCGATGCCTTCCTTGGCGGAGACGTGCGATTCGCGCCGTGTCTCGCGCCATGCGGCGGCATCGAGCACGGGCGCGTGCGCGTCGCCTTCGTAGTCGCGCGCAAGCTCGGTGACAACCGCGCGCTGTGCCAGCGGCTCGGCCTCGGCGTAGATCTGCGCGCCGCCGATGACCCACACCTCGGCGGGCGAATACGCCTCGCAGAGCGCGAACGCATCGTTCAGGCTGCCTGCGTGCAGGGCGCCTTCGGCGCGCCAATCGGCCTGCCGTGTCACCACGATGTTCTGCCGGCCCGGCAGCGGCCGGAAGCGCGGCGGCAGCGAGTCCCAGGTCTTGCGCCCCATGATCACCGGCGCGCCCGCTGTCTGCTGCTTGAAGTGCGCCATGTCCTCGGGCAGGTGCCAGGGTATGGTGTTGTTCGCGCCGATCACGCCGTTGGCGGCGCGCGCGAAGATGAGGTTGATGCGCGGCTTGCCCATGCCGTTCACACCGCCACCGGTGCCTTGATGGCCGCGTGATGCTGGTAGTCCAGCACCTCGAAGTCTTCGTATTGGTAGTCGAAGATTGAATCGGGCTTGCGCTTGATGTGCAGCGTCGGGTACGGGTAGGGCGTGCGGCTCAGCTGCAGCGCCACCTGCTCGGCATGGTTGCTGTAGATGTGGCAGTCGCCGCCGGTCCAGATGAAGTCGCCCACGTCGAGGTCGCACTGCTGCGCCACCATGTGCGTGAGCAGCGCATAGCTCGCGATGTTGAAGGGCACGCCCAGGAAGATGTCGGCGCTGCGCTGGTAGAGCTGGCAGCTGAGCCTGCCGCGTTCGCCTTCGGCCTGCGGCGGCGCCACGTAGAACTGGAAGAAGGCATGGCAGGGCATGAGCGCCATCTTCGACAGCTCGGCCACGTTCCATGCGCTTACGATGATGCGGCGCGAATCGGGGTTGGCCTTCAGCGTCTTGATGACGTCGGCGATCTGGTCGATGTGGCCGCCGTCGGGCGTGGGCCAGCTGCGCCATTGCACGCCGTACACCGGGCCCAGGTCGCCGTCTTCGCGCGCCCATTCGTCCCAGATGGTCACGCCGCGCTCCTTGAGCCAGTTGTTGTTGCTCGATCCGGTCAGGAACCACAGCAGCTCCTGGATGATGGACTTCAGGTGCACCTTCTTCGTGGTGACCAGCGGGAAGCCCTCGTTCAGGTCGAAGCGCATCTGGTGGCCGAACACGCTTTTGGTGCCGGTGCCCGTGCGGTCGCTCTTGAACACGCCGTGGGTGTCCACGTGGCGCATGAAATCTTCGTACTGGGAGCGGACGGGGCGGGTGGGCGTGGAGGTCATTGGCGCAGCGCTTCGGGCAGGAGACTTTGAATTTTAAATGTCCGAGGGTGGGCGGTACGGCCGGACCTAGACCCGGATCACGCGGCCGGGATTGAGCGTGTTCTTCGGATCGAGCCCGCGCTTGATCGCCCGCATCATCTCCAGCGCCACCGGCGACTTGTGCTTCTCCAGCTTGTCGACCTTCAGCGAGCCCACCCCGTGCTCGGCCGAGAACGAGCCGCCGAACTTCTCCACCGCGTCGTACACCAGCGTGTTGATGCGCTCTTCCTCGTTCTTCAGGAACGCCTTGGTGTCGATGTTCTCCGGCGCCTGCACGTTGTAGTGCAGGTTGCCGTCGCCCAGGTGGCCGAAGTTCACGAGGCGCACGCCCTCGATCTCGCGCTTGAGCAAGGCATCGGTCTCTTCCACGAACGCCGGGATGCGCGAGACAGGAATCGAGATGTCGTGCTTGATGTTCAGCCCTTCCTCGGCCTGCGCCAGCGGAATGCTCTCGCGGATGTGCCACAGCTGGTGCGCCTGCGCGAGGTTCTCGGCCACCACCGCATCGGTGACGCAGCCGTCTTCGAAGGCGGTTTCCAGCAGCGCCTCGAAGCGTGCACGGGCGTGGTCCTCGGATTCGCTGTCGGAGTTCTCCAGCAGCACGCAGTACGGCACCGCCTCTTCGTTGATGAAAGGCACGCGCAGTTGCGGCATGTGCTTGTCGACCAGGCTCAGCGCGAACTTGCCCATCACCTCGAAGCCGGTGAGGCCCGGGCCCAGGTGCTTGTGCGCCAGGCCCAGCAGCGTGACCGCATGGTCGAGCGAAGGCACTGCCGCCCAGGCCGTGAGCTGGGCTGCCGGCAGCGGATACAGCTTCATGGTGGCGGCGGTGATGATGCCCAGCGTGCCCTCGCTGCCCACGAACAGGTCGCGCAGGTCGTAGCCGGTGTTGTCCTTGCGCAGGCCGCTGGTGCCTTCCCAGATCTCGCCTTGTGGCGTGACCACTTCCAGCCCCAGGCACAGCTCGCGGGTGTTGCCGTAGCGGACCACCTGGGTGCCGCCTGCATTGGTGGCCAGGTTGCCGCCGATGGTGCAGCTGCCCTCCGCGGCCAGGCTCAGCGGGAACAGGAAGCCGGCCTTCTCGGCCGTTTCCTGAAGTGTTTGAAGAATGCAGCCGGCTTCCACCGTCATGGTGAGGTTGGCGGCGTCGATGGTGCGGATGGCGTTCAGGCGCTGCAGGCTCAGCACCACCTGGGTGCCGCTGTCGTCGGGGATGGAGCCGACCGCCAGGCCGGTGTTGCCGCCCTGCGGCACGATGGCCGTGCCGGCGGCGGAACAGGCCTTGACCACGTCGGCCACCTGCTGGGTGTTGGCCGGGCGCACCACGGCCAGCGACTTGCCGCGTGCGCGCTTGCGCCAGTCCTGTTCGTAGGCGGTGAGGTCGCCCTCGTTGAGCACGTGCTGGGCGCCGACGATGGCGCGCAATTGGTCGATCAGGTCGGAAGAAGAAGTCATTGGGTGGAAGCCTCCAGTGGGCGCGCGGTGGCGGCAAGGGCCTTGGCGTGGCGCAGGCGCAGCCGCACGTGCCATGCGCAGGCCGCGAAGAGCACGAGGCACAGCAGCACCTCGACCAGCGCGAGCACCTGGCCCACGCCGTTGGTGTCGCTCCATGCGCGCACCACGCCCTCGGTGAAATAGAGCCAGATCATCAGGCTGACCCAGCGGTAGGTGTACATGCGGTTCTTCCACAGGCCCGCGAGCGGAATGACCAGCGGCAGCACCTTCAGCGCCAGCAGCGAGCCGCCCGGGCGCAGCGGCGCCAGCCACAGCTCCCAGGCCAGGCCCAGCACGATGAGGCCGACGAGGCTGCCCACGGCGGCCCAGCGGGTCGCGCGAACGGAGGAGGGCGGGAGCGGCAAGTTGGCATTCATTGGCGGGATACCGCGGAACCGGCTTTGCCGGGCCGCTGGTATCGCCCCCGGTGAGGGGGTTGGCGCAGCGACACGAAGTGCGCGGAGACTGGGGGAGAGTTCAACTCCTATGATATCCGCCATGAATCGTCGGCAGCTTTGGAGGGATCTTTCGCGTTTTCCGTGGCGCAACACCGCGGCGGTACTGGGCGAGCGTTTCCGCGAAGACAAGCTCGGCCTCACGGCCAGCAGCCTCACCTTCACCACCACCATCGCGATGGTGCCGTTCTTCACGGTGGCGCTGGCGCTGTTCACCGTGTTCCCCATGTTCGCCAAGATGCAGGGCCGCCTGCAGCGCTGGCTGATCGAGAGCCTGATCCCGGACAACATCGCGCGGCAGGTGCTCGGCTACCTGAACCAGTTCGCGAGCAAGGCCAGCGGGCTGGGCATCGCGGGCCTGATCGTGCTGCTGATCACCGCCATTGCGCTGATCCTCACCATCGACAAGACGCTCAACAACATCTGGCGCGTGCGCTCGCCGCGGCCGCTGGCGCAGCGGGTGCTTATCTACTGGGCCACCATCACGCTGGGGCCGCTGATCCTGGCGGTGAGCCTGTCGACCACGTCCTATGTGTTCTCGGCCTCGCGCGATGTGGTGGGCGGCACCATGGTCAAGCTGGCCTTCGACAGCCTCGAGTTCATGCTGCTCGCGGCCGGCATGGCCTCGCTCTACCACTACGTGCCCAACACCAACGTGCGCTGGTCGCATGCTTGGGCCGGCGGCATCTTCGTGGCGGCGGCCATCGAGATCGCCAAGCGCGTGCTGGGCTACTACCTGAGCCTGGTGCCGACCTATTCGGTGCTGTACGGCGCCTTCGCCACCTTCCCGATCCTGCTGGTGTGGATCTACGTGGCCTGGGTGATCGTGCTGCTGGGGGCGGTCATCGCGGCCTATCTGCCGAGCCTGCTGACGGGCGTCGCGCGGCGCGGCGGCACCGCCGGCTGGCCGCTGCAGCTGGCCATGGAATCGCTGCAGCACCTGGCCCGCGCGCGCGCCACGCCGGCCAAGGGCATGGGCGCGGCCGAACTGGTGACGCGCATGCGGGTCGATTCGCTGCAGCTCGCGCCGGTGCTCGAGACGCTGGTGGCGCTCGACTGGATCGCACCGCTGGCGGAAGAGCCCGCCAACGAAGATCCGCGCTACGTGCTTCTGGCCGACCCCTCGACCCCCATCGAGCCGCTGCTGAAGGAACTGCTGATGCCCCGGGCCGAACCGCTCGAAGACCTCTGGCAGAAGGGCCCGCTGCGCTCCCTGAGGCTGGGCGACGTGCTCCTGATCTAGCAGAGCTAGATCTTCACCCGCCCCAGCCAGATGTCGCGGTACATCGCCCAGTCGCCCATGAACGAATAGAGCGGCCGCTTGAACGAGGCCGGCTTGTTCTTCTCGAAGCCGAAGTGCCCGACCCATGCGAAGCCGTAGCCCGCCACCAGCCCGGCCAGCAGCCACAGCGGGTTGAGCGTGACCACCAGCGCCAGCAGGCACAGCAGCGAGATCGTCGAGCCCGCGAAGTGCAGCCTGCGGCAGGTGAGGTTGGCGTGCTCGGTCAGGTAGAAGGGATAGAACTGCGCGAAGCTCTTGAATTGGCGCGGATCGACGGCAGATCCCGTGGCAGTCGTGGTGTTCATCGTGCGAGTCTCCTGTGCCCCCGGAACCCGTTGGCGGAGGGCTTTGTCCATAATAGCCACGACCTTGCGACCGCACCATCCGGTCTTCCGATCACACCTTTGACGCATCAGCCTTGAGCGCACTTCCAAGCACCCCAGAATCCGCCGAGCCCGCCAGCGATGCGCCGTGGGTCGTGTGCCTGTGCGCCGAATGGTGCGGCACCTGCCGCGACTACCGGCCGCTGCTGCAGCAGGTGGCGAGCGCGCACCCGGAGTTCCGCTTCGCCTGGGTCGACATCGAAGACCACGCCGACATCGCCGATGCCTTCGACGTCGAGACCTTCCCGACCCTGCTGGTGGCCGGTGCGGATGGCACGCGCTTCCTCGGCCCACTGCTGCCGCATGCGGAGACGCTCTCGCGCATGCTCTCGGCGCTGCAGCCGCCCAAGCCTTCGAGCCTGGACGTCGACCTGCTGCTCGCGGTGCTGAACAAAAAGCCCGCCGTCTTCACGGTCTGACCGGAACCCTGCCCATGAAAATCCTGATCTTCGGCGCCACCGGCATGGTGGGGCAGGGCGTGCTGCGCGAGTGCCTGCTCGCGCCCGACGTCGAAAGCGTGGTGGCCGTGGGCCGCAGCGCCACCTGCCAGCAGCACCCGAAGCTGCGCGACCTGGTGCACAAGGACATGTACGACTACGGCGCCATCGAGCCGCAGCTGCAGGGCTTCGACGCCTGCTTCTTCTGCCTGGGTGTGTCTTCGGTCGGCATGAAGGAGCCGGAGTACAAGCGCATCACCTACGACCTGACGCTGGCCGCCGCCACCGTGCTCGCCAGGCTGAACCTCGGCATGACCTTCACCTACGTGACCGGCGCGGGCACCGACAGCAGCGAGCGCGGCAACAGCATGTGGGCCCGCGTGAAGGGCGCGACCGAAAACGCCTTGCTGCGCCTGCCGTTCAAGGCGGCCTACATGTTCCGCCCCGGCATGATCCAGCCGATGCACGGCGTGCGCTCGAAGACGCCGCTCTACGACGCCGCCATCCGCGTGCTCGGCCCGCTGCTCGGCCTGGCCTACCGGCTCTGGCCGAACCGGGTGACGACCACCGAGAAGGTCGGCCGCGCGATGCTGGCCGTGGCGCGCAACGGCGCGCCCAAGGTCGTGCTCGACCCGGCCGACATCAACGCGCTGGGCTGAGCCTGCTCAGGCAGCAGCGGCGGCGCCCGCGCGTGCACGCCCGAGCTTGCGCCGGCCCGCGCTGGCGATCGCAGCCACCAGGTGCCCGACGAATTCCTGCGCCAGCGGCGGCAAGGTGCGGCCTTCGAGCGCCAGCACCTGCAACTGCCGCTGCTGCAGCGGCGCTTCGGCGAACGGCCGCGCCACCACGGTGCCCGCGTCGATCAGGTGCATCACCGTGAGATGGCCCGACAGCATCACGTCGGGCGTGCGCAGCAGCGGCAGCAGCACCGACGAGAAATTGCTCACGAAGATCGCCTGGTAGCGCAGGCCCTGCAGGCTGCAGGCCTGGTCGAACAGCTGGCGCGCGGTGACGCCCTTGTCGCCCACCGCCAGCGGGTAGCGCACCGCGTCGGCCACCGACACCACGCGCTGGCGCGCCAGCGGATGGTCGGGCCGCAGCACGGCGTATACCGGCGCGGTGGCGGTGTGCGCTATTGCCAGGCCGGGTTCCGGCGCCACCACGTACTTGAGGCCGATGTCGGTCTCGCCGCGCGCCAGCAGCGCGCTCACGCCGTCGGGCGAGCCCACGTGCAGCTCGAGCTGGCAACCGGGGTGCGCCTGCTCGAAGCTGCGCATCACCAGCGGCATGAAGTGCCCCGCGAAGCCCTCGGTGCACGCCATGCGGATTCGCCGCGCCCCCTGGCCGCCGAGGTCGCGCACCTGCTCGACCACCTGTTCGATGTCGAGCTGCGCATTGCGCAGGTGCGCCGCCAGCCGCTCGCCCGCCGCAGTGAGCGCCATGCCGCGCGCATGCCGCTCGAACAGCGGCGTGCCCAGGCTGTCCTCGAGCTTGGCGATCTGCCGGCTCACCGCCGACGACGCGACGTAGAGCCGCGCCGCCGCCTGGTTGACCGAGCCGCTGCGCGCCACTTCGAGGAAGTGCCGCATCGGGATGCTGAGAAGCGGAAGGGTCATGTGCGCCGGATGGGTGTTGCCTTGAAGGCAATGGTAGCTTGCCAAAACGATGCTGGAAGCATCGGCCTTCAGGCCTTGTACTTGCTCCACCCCCGCAAGGACAAGGACACACTTCATGCAACGCACCGACAGCCTGGCCGCCGCCACGGCCTATTTCGACGGCGGCGGCTTCTTCGCCGACCTCCAGCGCCGCGTCGCCTTTCGCACCGAAAGCGACACCGGCGCCGCCACGCCCGCGCTCGAGGCCTACCTGCGCGAAGAGATGATTCCGCCCCTCTCGGCGCTCGGCTTCGCCTGCGAGGTCATCGCCAACCCGGTGCCCCGCGGCGGGCCCTTTCTCATCGCGCGCCGCATCGAGGACCCGTCGCTGCCCACGGTCATGACCTACGGCCACGGCGACGTGGTCAGCGGGCAGGACGCGAATTGGGAAGAGGGCCTCGCGCCGTGGGCGCTCACGGTGCGCGGCGAGCGCTGGTACGGCCGCGGCACGGCCGACAACAAGGGCCAGCACAGCATCAACCTGGGCGGCCTCGCGGCGGCGCTGCAGGCGCGCGGCGGGCGCCTGGGCTACAACGTGACCTGGCTCGTCGAGATGGGCGAGGAGGCCGCTTCGCCCGGCCTGCACGCGGTGTGCGCGCAGGAGCGCGACAAGCTGCGCGCCGACCTCTTCATTGCCAGCGACGGCCCGCGCGTGAGCGCCCTGCGGCCCACGCTGTTCCTGGGTTCGCGCGGCGCGGTCAACTTCAGCCTGCGGCTGCGCGCCCGGCCGCGCGGCTACCACTCGGGCAACTGGGGCGGCGTGCTGGTCAACCCGGGCACGGTGCTCAGCCATGCGGTGGCTTCGCTGGTGGATGCGCGAGGCCGCATCCTCGTCGAGGCCCTGCGCCCGCCGCCGGTCTCGCAGGCGGTGCGCGACGCGCTCGCCGACATCGCCATCGGCGGCGGCGCGGACGACCCCGCCGTCGACGAAGGCTGGGGCGAGCCCGGCCTGAGCCCGGCCGAACGGCTGGTGGCCTGGAACACCATCGAGGTGCTGGCGCTGGGCGCCGGCTCCGCCGTGCGGCCGGTCAATGCGATTCCCTCGGAGGCCGTGGCGCATTGCCAGTTGCGCTTCGTGGTCGGCACGCCCTGGCAGGACCTGCGGCAGATCGTGCGCGCGCACCTCGATGCGCATGGCTTCGGGCAGGTCGAGGTGGCGATCACGCTGACCGGCGCGGCCACGCGGCTCGACGTGGAAAACCCGTGGGTCGGCTGGGCCCGGCAGTCCATCGAGCGCAGCAGCGGGCATCGCCTGGACCTGCTGCCCAACCTCGCGGGCTCGCTGCCCAACGATGTGTTCGCCGACCTGCTGGGCCTGCCGACGCTGTGGGTGCCGCATTCGTACCCCGCCTGCGCGCAGCACGCACCCAACGAGCACCTGCTCGCGCCGCTGGCGCGCGAAGGCCTGCAGATCATGGCCGGCCTGTACTGGGACCTGGGCGAGCCGGGGCTCGCGCCGTGGGCCGCCGGGCGGCTGCCGGCATCCGTTTCTTCTTCCTCCTCCTGACTCGCACCATGAACCTCGCCATTTCACGCCGCCGCTTCGGGCTGCTGCTTTCCGCTTCCGCCGTGCTGGGCACCCATGCGCCCGCGTTCGCCCAGGACGCCTGGCCCGAGCGCCCCATCAAGCTCGTCGTGCCCTTCCCGCCGGGCGGCGGCACCGACCTCGTGGCGCGCGCGATGGGGCAGACCCTGTCGGAGCGGCTCGGCCAGCCCATCGTCGTCGACAACCGACCCGGTGCCTCGACCATCATCGGCACCGACGCCGTCGCCAAGGCCGCGCCCGACGGCTACACGCTGCTGCTCTCGGGCTCGACCAGCTACAGCGTGAACCCGGCGCTGCGCGCAAAGCTGCCGTACGACCCGGTGCGCGACCTGGCGCCCGTCGCCATCGTCGCGCGCACGCCGCTGGTGCTGGTGGTGGGCAAGGGCACGCCGTGGCATTCGGTGCCGGAGCTCGTCGCGGCCGCCAAGGCCAGGCCGAAGAGCATCCGCTATGCCACCTTCGGCTCGGGCTCGGGCCCGCACCTGGCGGGCGAACTCTTCGCGCTGGCCGCCGGCATCCAGCTGCAGGACATTCCGTACAAGGGCAGCAGCCAGAGTTCGATGGCCGTGATCGGCGGCGAGATCGAGTTGGGCATCGACACCGTGGCGGCGGTAGCGCCGCATGTGCGCTCGGGCAAGCTGCGTGCGCTGGGCATCGTGGGGGCCACGCGCTCCAGCATGCTGCCCGAGGTGCGCACGCTCGCCGAGCAGGGCCTGCCCGATGCCACCTTCGACGCCTGGTACGGCTTTGCCGCGCCGGCGCGCACCCCGGCCCCGGTGATCGACAAGCTGGCCCGCGCGGTCACGGCCACCATGGCCAATGCCTCGCTGCAGGCGCAGCTGCGCGCGCAGGGCATGGAGCCGGTGGCCATCGGCTCGGCCGCCTTCCGCGCGCAGATGGAGGGCGAGATTTCGCGCTACCGCGCGCTGGCGCACCGCGCGGGCATCGCCGCCGAGTAGATGCCGGGCAGGTAGGACAGGTGCGCGAACTCGGGCCCTCGGGCTGCACGGATGGATGGCATGGGGCAAACTGCAAATCTGTTCGTTGCCCGTGCGGCAACCGGCCGGGCCGCTCGCCCGGCCCGGCGCGGATTCCATGACCCAGCTTTCGTCCCGCATCCTCGGCGTTCTTCTTCATGCCCTGCTCGTCCTCCGGCGCTGGGGGCAGGGCGTTCTGCTGTGCCTGGCCGCGGTGTCGGGCGCCCATGCGCAAACGGCTGCGAAGGGCGACTGGCCGCAAAGGCCGATCCGCATGGTGGTGCCGTTCACGGCCGGCGGCGGCAGCGACATCGTGGCCCGTGTCCTCGCGCGGCCTCTGTCCCAGCAACTGGGCCAGCCGGTGTTCATCGACAACAGGCCGGGCGCAGCCACCGTCATCGGCACCCAGTACGTCGTGCGCTCGGTGCCTGACGGCCACACGCTGCTGCTCTCGGGATCGACCAGCTTCAGCATCAACCCGGCGCTGCGCAAGAAGCTGCCCTACGACCCGGCGCGCGACCTGGCGCCCATTGCCATCGTCGCGCGCAGTTCGCTCGCACTCGTGGGGGGCAAGGACACGCCCTGGCATTCGCTGCCCGAGCTGATCGCGGCGGCCAGGGCGCACCCGGGGCGCATTCGCTACGGCACCTTCGGCCCGGGGTCGGGCCCGCACCTGGCGGGCGAGATGCTTGCCGCCGCAGCGGGCATCCGTCTGCAGGCCGTGCCCTACCGCAACACGGGCCAGCTTGCCGTGGCCCTGAGCGCCGGCGAAGTGGACCTGGGCATCGAGGTGGCGGGCGCGCTGGCGCCGCTTGTGAATGCGGGCCGGCTGCGTGCGCTGGCCGTGTTCGGCGCCGGACGCTCCGGTGCGTTGCCTGGGGTGCGCACCCTGGCGGAGCAGGGCTTGCCCGATGCCACGTTCGAAGCCTGGTTCGGGCTGGCCGCCCCGGCGCGCACGCCGGCGCCGGTGCTCGACGCGCTTTCCCGGGCGGTCACGCGGGCCATGGACGACGCTGCCTTGCAGGCGAACCTGCGCGCACAGGGCATGGACCCCGTGACGGTCGGCCCGGAAGCCTTCCGCAAGGAGGCCGAGAGCGAGATTTCGCGCTACCGCGTGCAGGCCGACCGCGCGGGCATCTCGCTGGACTGAGCCGCCAGCGCGGCGGCTTCAGGCGGCAGGCGCCGCATTCAGGAAGTCGCGCAACGCGAACAGCACCGCGTCCGGCGCCTCGCTCATCAGCGCGTGGCCGGCGTGCACCGTCACCACCTTGCCGCTGCGGGCCTTGCCCACCAGCGCCTTGGTGGCACGCGGCGGCGTCATCTGGTCGGCGTCGCCGAGCAGGAACAGCACCGGGCACTGCACCTTTTCCATGGCCGCTTCGCCGTTGGCGTAGTCGTTGCAGGCCTTGAAGCCGATGTGGAACACGTTGGCGTCGCGGTTGCTCGCGAGCACGCGGCGCATCAGCGCGCGCGAGCTGCCGTAGAGCCAGGTTCCAGGCCCGAGCGAGGAGGGCGGCGGCGCCAGCAGCGCATGCGAGAAGGTGTTGACCATCGCGATGGCGCGCTGCGGGTCGTTGAGCGCGCCGTCGAGCAGCGCGGGCGACACCGTCATCGGGTAGGCCGTGCCCACCATCGCCAGGTGCGACACGCGCCCGGGCGCGCGCGCAGCGGTCTCCAGCGCAATGAGCGAGCCGAAGCTGTGGCCGACCAGCGCGGCTTTCTCCACGCCCGCCGCGTCGAGCAGCGCGATGACGAACTGCGCCGCCTCTTCCACGCTGGCGGGCGGCGGGCCTTCGCTCTTGCAATGGCCGGGCAGGTCGACCGCCAGCACGTTCCAGCCGTGGTTGGCGAACCAGCGGGTCTGCAGGATCCACACGCTGTGGTCGTTCAGCACGCCGTGGATGAACACGGCCGTGGGCCTGGCCGGGTCGAGCGGCTTGCCGCCGGTGTAGCAGTAGGTGCCGTGGCCGTTGACGATGTAGTTCATGTCAGGCACCCGCCTTTTCCGCCGCCTTCAGCGCGCGCTTGAGGTCGTCGATCAGGTCGGCAGCGTCTTCCAGGCCGATCGACAGGCGGATCGTGCCTTGCGAGATGCCCGCGCCGGCCAGCGCCTCGTCGGTCATGCGGAAGTGGGTGGTGCTGGCCGGGTGGATCACCAGGCTGCGGCAGTCGCCCACGTTGGCCAGGTGGCTGAACAGCTTGAGCGCTTCGATGAAGGCCTTGCCCTGCGCCCGGCTGCCCTTGATGTCGAAGCTGAACACCGCGCCGGCGCCGCGCGCGCCGTGGCGCAGCAGCTTCTGCGCGAGCGCGTGGCTCGGGTGCGACTCGATCAGCGGATGTCCCACGCGCGACACGAACGGGTGCGCGGCCAGGAACTCGACCACCTTCTGCGTGTTGTCGATGTGGCGCTCCATGCGCAGCGGCAGGGTCTCGATGCCCTGCAGGATGAGCCAGGCCGTGTGCGGGCTCATCGAGGCGCCGAAGTCGCGCAGGCCTTCGCGGCGCGCGCGCAGCAGGAAGGCGCCGACGGTGCTTTCCTCGCTGAACACCATGTTGTGGAAGCCGTCGTAGGCCTGCGTCAGCTCGGCGAACTTGCCCGACTTCTCCCAGTCGAAGCTGCCGCCGTCGACCACCACCCCGCCGATCACGGTGCCGTGGCCCGACAGGAACTTGGTGGCCGAGTGGTAGACCAGGTCGGCGCCCCAGTCGAAGGGCTTGATGAGGTAGGGCGAGGTGAGCGTGGAGTCGACCAGCAGCGGCACGCCGGCTTCGTGGGCGATGTCGCTCACCGCGGGAATGTCGAGCACGTCGAGCCCGGGGTTGCCCACGGTTTCGCCGAAGAACAGCTTTGTCTCGGGCCGCACGGCGTTGCGCCAGCCGTCCAGGTCGCCGGGCTTGACGAAGGTGGTCTCGATGCCGAAGCGGCGCATCGTGTAGTACAGCAGGTTCTGCGAGCCGCCGTACAGCGCCGTGCTGGCCACGATGTGCGAGCCCGCGCCCATCAGCGTGGCCACCGACAGGTGCAGCGCGGCCTGTCCGCTGGCGGTGGCGATGGCGCCGATGCCGCCTTCGAGCGCCGACACGCGCTGCTCCAGCACCGCGTTGGTCGGGTTGCTGATGCGCGAATAGACGTGGCCGGCGCGCTCCAGGTTGAACAGCGCGGCGGCGTGGTCGCTCGACTCGAAGACGAAGGAGGTGGTGAGGTGGATCGGCACGGCCCGCGCGCCGGTGGCGGGGTCGGGCGAGGCGCCGGCGTGCAGCGCGAGGGTGTCGAAACCGGGGTCGGAATAACCGGGCATGAAGGCCTTTCTGTGTCTGAGCGTTGTCTCCTGGCAATGCCCCGTTACGTCTGCAATTCATGCGTCCGCGACAAGGGCGCTCAGGTCGGCGTCGATTGTGGGCTATATTCAAAAACGGCAGGCCCGCCCAGATACACCAGAGATAGCCGAGATTGAGTCCCGAGAGGAGCACACGATGAAAGTCAGCGACATCCTTCGCGTCAAGGGCAACACGCTCTTCACCATCACGCCAGACGACCCGCTGGCAGACGCCGCCAACACCATGGCGGAAAAGGACATCGGTTCGCTGGTGGTCATGGAGCACGGCGACCTGGTCGGCATGCTCACCTTCCGGGAAGTGATCGTCGCCATCGTCAACAACGGCGGCCAGGTCGGCACCACGCTGGTCCGCAAGGCCATGGACGACGCCCCCGTCACCTGCACCCTGGAAACCGACCTCGACGAAATCCGCCGCATCATGCTGGAGCGCCACGCACGCTACATGCCCGTCATGGACAAGCGCATGCTGATGGGCGTGATCAGCTTCTACGACGTGGCCAAGGCCGTGGTGGACAGCCAGAACTTCGAGAACAAGATGCTCAAGGCCTACATCCGCGACTGGCCCGCGGAAGACGAAAAGACCGGCTGAGCGCTGCCTCCGCGTTGGAGGCGAGCCCTACTCTTTGATGTTGGCGGTCTGCACGATCTTCTGGTTGCGTGCGTATTCCGCCTGCACGAACTTGCCGAACGACTCCGGCGTGCCGCTGCCCGGCAGCGCGCCCTGCTCCATCAGCTTGGAGCGCACGCCTTCTTCCTGCAGCACCGCATTGAGTTCCTGGTTGATCTGCGCGACCACCGCCGGCGGCGTTTTCGCGGGCGCGAAGATGCCGGTCCAGCTCACCATGTCGAAGCCCTTGAGGCCAGGCATCTCGTCGAAGGTAGGCACATTGGGCAGCGTGGGCAGCCGCTTGCTGCTGGTGATGCCGAGGGCCTTCAGGCGCTTGCCGTTCACGTGCGGTATGGCGCTGGTGCTCACCAGCATGGCCAGGTCGACCTGGTCGCCGATCACGTCGGTGGCAATCTGCGCGCCGCCGCGGTAGGGCACGTGGGTGACGAAGATGCCGCTGCGCTCCTTCAGCAGTTCCATGGCCAGTTGCAGCACCGTGCCCACGCCCGAGGTCGCGTAGTTGTACTTGCCGGGCTTGGCCTTCGCGAGCTTCACGAAGTCGGAAAAAGTCTGGGCCTCCAGGGCGGGCCGCGCCACCAGCACCATCGGCGCGGTGTTGAGCAGGCCGACCGGCGCCAGGTCTTTCAGCGGATCGAAGCGGAAGGCGGTCGGGTTCACCAGCTTGCCGATGGCGATGGCGCTGTCGGGCCCCACCACCAGCGTGTAGCCGTCGGGCGCGGCGTTCACCGCCTTGGCCACGCCGATGGCGCCGCCCGCACCGCTCACGTTCTCGATGACCACCGACTGCTTGAGCCGCTCGCCGAGGCGCTGCGCGACGAGGCGCGCATTCACGTCCACGCTGCCGCCGGCGGTGTAGGGAACGATCAGCGTGATGGGCTTGGCCGTGGGCCAGGCCTGCGCGAGCGCCGCGGTGGGCAGGGCCGCGCAAAGCGCGGCGGTGATAAGCAGGCGGCGGGGAGTGTTCATGGCGTGGGTCATTCGAGGGTGGTGGGGGCGGGTTCGGTGTCGAGGCGGTCGCGCAGCGTGTCGAACGCGTCGCTCCATTGCGTGCGCCATTCGCGGCGCTGCGTGTCGTCGATCCATGCGCCGTCCAGGCCGTTGTGCATGAAGCCGCGCAGGTCGTCCAGGCCGAAGCCGAAGTCGCGCACCATCATCAACCAGGCCTGCGTGGGCGTGACCTTGTGCAGCGTCGGGTCGTCGGTGTTGGGGTGGATGCGCAGGCCCAGGCCGGGCATCCTGCGGATCGGATGGTCCAGCGCCCAGCGCTCCGGCGGCAGCGTGCGCAGGTAGTACGAATTGGTGGGCACCACGGTGAAGATCACGCCGCGCTCGGCGCACTGGCGCGCGTAGTCGGGCTGGTCGACCACCGTGTAGCCGTGGTCGATGCGGTCGACCTGCAGCACGTCGAGCGCGGTGCGCACGTTGGTCCAGGGCATGCCGAACTCGCCCGCGTGCGCGGTGGTCTTGAGGCCGGCTTTCTTCGCATCGGCATAGGCCTGGGTGAACAGCTCTGGCGGACGGTCGTTCTCGCGGTAGTCGATGCCGATGCCGATCACCTCGTCGCAGCGGTGCGCCTTGACCCACTCCACCATTTCCACCGCGGCCTGCGGGCTGGCTTCGCGGTCGATGGCGGCAATGAGCCGGCCGGTGATGCCGAAATCCTGCTGCGCGTCGTGGATGGCGCGCACGATGGCCGCCTGTGCCATCGGATAGGCAATGCCCGATTCATGCACCGTGCCGGTGGGGTTCCAGAAGAACTCGGCATAGCGCACGTTGTGCGAGGCCGCGTCCTGCAGGTATTCGAGCGTGAGCTGGTACAGGTCGCCGGGGCCGCGAACCAGCTGGGCGTCGAGCGCGCGCAGCACGCGCAGCACGCCGACCGGTTTTTCTCCGCGCGTGTAGAAGCCCTCGATCTCGTCGGCCGCCAGCGGCGCGCCGGCGCGCAGGTTGAGCTGCTTGAAGGTCTCGTGGCGCACCGTGCCGAACAGGTGGCAGTGCAGCTCGGCCTTGGGCATGGCCCGCAGCATCGATTCCAGCGTGAAGGGAGCAGGGGTGGGGCTGGTCATGCTGACCAGTCTAGTAATTGCCTCCTCATAAGGAAAATTTTGAATTTCTATAATTTGATTCACTGAATCAATAACCGAGGATGCGTCCATGGCCGCCTTGCCCCTGCGTGCGCTCACGCTGCGCCAGCTGCAGTTCTTCTCGGTGCTGGTGGAAGAAGGCCAGTTCGGCCGCGCTGCCAGGCGGCTTTCCATCACGCAGCCGGCCCTGAGCAACGCCATCAAGCAGATGGAAAAGCTGCTGGGCGCGGAGCTGCTGACCCGCTCCACCCACCGGCTGGAACTCACGCCCGTGGGCGCCGAGGTGCTGGCGCGCACCGACTTCCTGGTCAACACCTTCGACGTGGCGCTGCGCGACATCGAAAGCACGGTGCAGCGCGGCCGGGCCTTCGTGCGCGTGGGCGTCATTCCCTCGGCCAGTGCGCGCGTGGCGGCCGCGGCCAGCGAGTTTCTGGGCAGCGGCCAGCGCGAGGTGGAGCTGGCCTGGCGCGACGCGCCGTCGAACACGCTGCTGGCCGAGCTGCGCAGCGGGCAGATCGACATGGCGGTGGCCGCCATCACCGAGCCGCCCGGCGGCCTGACCTGCATCGATCTGTTCCGAGACCCGCTGGTGCTGGTGGTGCGGCGCGACCATGCGCTGGCGGCCGCCGGCGACGCGAACTGGGAGGCCATCGGCAAGGAGCGGCTGGTGCTGTTCGAGAGCGGCAGCATGCCCGCGCTGGGCAACCCGGCGCGTGCGCAGTTCGCGCAGGGCGCGGAGCCCTATCGCGTGAGCTATTCGGAAACGCTCTATGCGCTGGTGCGCAGCGGGCAGGCGCTGGGGCTGATGCCGCGCCTGTACACCTCTTCGCTGCGCGACCCCGAACTGGCCGTGGTGCCGCTGCTGAAGCCGCGCGTCGAGCGCCGCGTGGTGCTGGCCTACCTGCCGGGGCCGATGCGCAACGTGGTGGCGCAGGAGCTGATCGCGTTCCTGCGCGACAGGCTTCCGCAGGCCGGCGAGGCGATCGTGCGGCGCGTGAGCAAGGCGCAGCGCGCGCGGCGCTGAGCGATTCAGGCCATCTGCGTCTCGCGCCGGAAGCGCTCCAGCGTCCAGCCCTCGCCGAGCAGGAACATGCGCGTGTGCAGCTCAGCCAGCGTGGCGCGCCCGACCTCTCTGCCCAGGTAGCTCAGCTGCTTGTTGCGCAGGTCGGCAAAGCCCGCCTCGCAGTGGCGCGACAGGCTCTGCCAGAGCGCATGCGCGCCCGGCGACTGCCGCGCGCCGCTCATGAGGCAGATGCCCCGGCCCAGCGCCCAGCGGTACACGGCGGAGGCCAGCCCGCGCCGCTGGTAGGCCGGGTCGTACTGCGAATGCGGCGCGCGGATGTGGCGGTCGGCCCTGCGGTTGAGCTCGATGAGCCGGTTGAACACGGTGTAGCCGACGAGGCTGTCGCGGCGCGTGTCCTCGATGTAGACGTACAGCTCGCCATCGGCCTCGCGATAGCGTGCGCGCAGGCCGGGGTCGCCCAGCGCGAGCTGCGGCATGTCGTGCAGGCGGGCGCCCATCGTGCGCATGCGTTCGTGTACCGGCACCAGCGTGTCTGCTGGGCTGGCCTTGTGCGGATCGACGTCGATGCGCAGCTCGGCCGGCCTGAAGCGCCACCAGACCGGCTGCATCGGAGGGAATGCCAGCACGAGCGTCATGCCGCACCCCTCTGCGCCAGCGCCGCGGCGCGTTGACCCTGCCGTGCGGCAAGCGCGCAGTGCGGCACCACCAGCACGTCGCCCGTGGACCAGCGCAGCACGCGCAGCGCCACGCTGCCGAAAAGAAAGTCCATCAGCGCGCAGCGCCTGCGCTTGCCGACCACCAGCAGGTCGGCCTTCGAGTACTGCTGCTGCACGGCCGCCTGCCGCGCCGGATCGCCGCGCCCTATCGACGACACCACGCGGTTGCGGCGCGCGATCGACGCATCGGACAGCCACAGCATGCGTTCGCGCGCATGGCGGGCGCACGCGTGGCGGTAGGCGTCGATCACGTGCGACGACACGTCGGCGTAGCGCAGCTTGCCTTCGTGCATGGGCGTGAAGGCGTGGAACAGCTCGATGTCGGCCTGGCCGTCGAAGGCACAGGCCAGGTCGACCAGGGGGCGCGACTCTTCCATGAGATCGACGGCGACGAGGATGCGGCCATAGCCGCCGGCCCGCGCATCGAGCCGCGCCACCAGCACCGGCCGCTGCGCCGCCCGCACCAGCTGTTCGGACGGCTGGCCGTGGAAGAAGGCCGCGAGCGAGCGGTCGGGCTCGTCGCCTATCACCACGAGGTCACACCACTGCGCCTCGTGCGCGGCGCCGTCGAGGCGCCCGCGCGTGTCGTCGATCTTCTTGACGAGGATGCCGAAGCGCTCGGCCACCTCCAGGCATAAGGCGCCCAGGCCGCCGGCCGCATCGGCATCCGCCGGGCCGGCGAAGGCGGCGGGCGCGTACATGATCTTCAGCAGCGCGCCGTGCGCCGCCGCGATGTTGGCTGCACGCACGACAGTGCGCAGGCCGTGCGCCGACAGGTCGGTCACCGCCAAGATCGATTGGATGTTCATCGTCAGTGTTCTTTCCGCATGACAAAGCCGGCCGCCGGCCACGGCGAAGCGGCTGGCAGCGAGCAAGGGAATCAGCTGGGGAAAGCGCGGCGTGCCCGTGCGGGCGCGCTACCGCGCGGGGCTTGGGCCCGGCGGTCGATGAAAGGTGCTGAAGAAAAGGGAGGGGAGGAGGGAGGCTGACCGCCGGGCTCAGAGATCTGCGAGGGTCGGATGCGACCCTGCAGCCGTGCACGCAGTGAAGACTGCGCGCGGCGTGCTGCGGATGAAAGCTTGGCGTTGCATGGGCCCGAGTGTAGGAAGCCCGGCGCGCAAGGGCAAACAATGGCCTCACGGCCCTTGCCGGATTGGCGCGTTGCGGCTCAGCCGTTCAGCTCGGCCGCCGCGTGGATGGTTTCGCGCACGCGCGGGTAGATCTGCGCATTCCACTTGCTGCCGCTGAACACGCCGTAGTGGCCCACGCCGGCTTGCAGGTGATGTGCCTTGAGGTAGGGGCGTATGCCGGTGCAGAGGTCTTGCGCCGCCACCGTCTGGCCCACGGCGCAGATGTCGTCGCGCTCGCCCTCCACCGTCAGCAGCGCGGTGCGACGGATGGCGGCGGGATTCACGGTGCGCTCGCCCACGGTGAGCTTGCCGCGCGGCAGGTCGTAGGTCTGGAACACGCGCTCCACCGTCTCCAGGTAGAACTCGGCCGGCAGGTCGTTCACGGCCAGGTACTCGTCGTAGAAGTTGCCGATGGTGCGGGCCTTGTCGATGTCGCCCTCGACCAGGTGGGTGTACATGTCCTGGAACTGCTTCTTGTGGCGCTCCGGGTTCATGCTCATGAAGGCCGACAGCTGCAGGAAGCCCGGGTACACGCGCCGCATGGCGCCCGCATGCGGCCACGGCACATGGCTGATGAGGTTGCGCCGGAACCAGTCGATCGGCCGGTCGGTGGCGAGCTTGTTGACCGTGGTCGGGTTGATGCGGCAATCGACCGGGCCGGCCATCAGCGTGAGGCTGCGCGGCGTGGCGGGGTTGTCGTCCTCGGCCATCAGCGCGGTGGCGGCCAGCGCGGCCACGCAGGGCTGGCAGACCGCCACCATGTGCACGCCCGGGCCCACGGCCTCCAGGAAACGCATGAGCTGCAGCGTGTAGTCGTCCAGGCCGAACCGGCCCTCCCAGAGCGGCACGTCGCGCGCGTTGTGCCAGTCGGTCAGGTACACGTCGTGGTCGCGCAGCAGCGTGCGCACGGTTTCGCGCAGCAGGGTCGCGAAATGGCCCGAGAGTGGTGCGACCAGCAGCACGGGCGGGTGCACCGCTTCGGTGTCCTTCCTGAAGTGCAACAGGGTGCCGAAGGGCGAGACCAGGGCTTTTTCCTCGTGCACGGCCACTTCGGCGCCGTCGACCGGCACGCTGGCAATGCCGTAGGGCGGCCGCGTGTGGGTCAGCCGCATGCGCGAGAACACCTCGAACTGCGCGGCCATGCGCCGCAGCATGGTGCGCTCGGTGCCGTCTTTCCACAGCGCCTGGCCCAGGTACTGCGCGGCGAGCCTGGCAGGCGACAGCATGTCGGCTTGGTTCTGGTAGGCCCGGTACAGCATGCCTCCGGTGCAGGCAAGTTGCGGGCCAGCCGCATGGCATGGCGCTTGCACGCAACGAGGCAACGCCCAAGGAGCTTCAAGATGGCCAAACCCGTTCTCACCATCAGCAGCAAGAACTACGGCGCGTGGTCGCTGCGCGGCTGGCTGATGTGCAGGCTGGCCGGGCTGGAGTTCAGCGAGAAGGTCATCCCGCCCGACGACCCGGCCATGAAGGCCGAGATGCTGCTGCTGTCTTCGTCGATGCTGGTGCCCTCGCTGCAGCACGGCGGCGTGAAGGTGTGGGACACGCTGGCCATCGGCGAATACCTCAACGAGATCAAGCCCAAGGCCGGACTGCTGCCCGACGACATCGCCGCCCGCGCCCACTGCCGCGCCGTCTGCGGCGAGATGCATTCGGGCTTTTCGTCGATGCGCGGCGCGCTGCCGATGAACATCAAGGCCCATTTCAAGAACTTCAAGGTGTGGTCGCGCGCGCAGGCCGACATCGACCGCATCGTCGCCATCTGGCGCGAATGCTTCAAGGCCTACGGCGGCCCCTTCCTGTTCGGCAAGCAGCCGGGCATGGCCGACGCGATGTACGCGCCGGTGGTCACGCGCTTCCTGAGCTACGACGTGGCGCTGGACAGTGCGTGCGCTGCCTATTGCAAGCGGGTGATGGAGCTGCCGGCCATGAAGGAATGGGTGGCCGCGGCGAAGCAGGAGCCCGAGGAAATCGACGAGCTCGACGCGGAGTTCTGAAAAAACGGGCGCGAGCTTCGAAGGCTAGTGCCGGAACATCCGCAGGTCGAGCGCGCTTTCCTCGCCCAGCCACATGGCATGCGCCGTGTGGTCCGCGAAGTCGTCCCCGGTCACGCCGTGCACGAACACGTCGAGCCCGTTGCGGTTGGCCTCTAGCCAGCCGATGACCTGGTCGAACTCGGCGGCGTCGAAGGCGAGCTGGCAGCTCCAGTGCGGATGCGGCCCCACCAGCCGCTCGTGCACGCGGCCGACCACCACCATCAGTTCCTGTCCGGCGCGCTCGCAGAGGCTGCGCGCCTGCGCCAGTGTGTCGGGCGCGAAATAGACGTGGGCGTGGTACTGGGCGTAGAGGTTTTCGGGGCGGCGTGGCATGGTGGGCTCATTGTGGACCCGGGCGCGGGTCCAGGTGAAAACGCCCGCTGTAGCGGAACACGTCGCCGAACCAGCGGTGGCGCAGCAGCATCTTCATGGTGAAGCGGTCGGGGTCCTGCGGGTCGGGCCGCTCTTCCACGTAGGCGGTGCCCAGCAGGAGCCCCAGCGGCAGCGGAATGCGCAGCCCCGCCACGCGCCAGATGTAGCCCCGGTCGCGGAACACCAGCGCGCCTTCTTCCGCGCTCACGGCCAGCCGCATGCCGATGCCGAAGCGCACGTACTCGATCACCTCGCCGCCCCGGCGCGCGTCGTGCGCCATGTACGAGCGGAAATGGAAGGGCGGCCTGCCCGGAAAGCGGAAGACCCGGTCCCAGTGGAGCGTGGCGTCGTCGGGGCGGCAGCTGTAGTGCACTTCGATGGGCACGTCCTTGCCCTGGTGCGGCACCAGCGCGCCGAACAGCCGGCCGAGGGGCATCAGCAGCGCGGCCCAGCGGGCGTGCCAGACCTCGCTCATGGTGCCGCGCACGCACACGTGGTCGTCGGAGAACGGCGCCATCGCGTAGTGGCGGCGGATGACGTCGCCGAGCCGTTCCCAGGCGGGGCCGAGCGCCTGCTGGAAGACCGGTGCGGTGGGCGGCATCGTCGTCATCCGGCCGCCGCCGCGCCGGCCGTGGCTTCGGCGCGTGCCTTGTAGAAGCGCAGGATGTTCTCGGACGCGTCTGCCAGCAGCAGGTGCATGACGCGGTCCGCATACCAGTTGAAGCTGGTGCTCATGCGCCACGACACCGCAACGCGCAGCTCGGTGCCGCCGTCGCGCGGCGTCAGCGTGTAGGTGGCGTCGCGCAGGTCGAAGTACTGGCCGCCGATCATCACGTGATCGTCGAGCGCACCGGCCGGGAAAGAGTCGGGCGAGAAGCGGAAGCGCCACTTCAGCTGCCGGTTGGGCTGCCATTCGGTAATGACTTCCTCGAAGTGCACGTTCTTCTGCCACTGCACCTGGCGCACGCGGCCTTCGGGCGTGTCGACCGTGACGCCAGACACCGGCATCGGCACGCCGATGCGGTAGGCCCAGGCGTCGCCGACTTCGGCGGGACGGATGTCGCGCGCGGCGTTCAGCGCGTGCCACACGCGCTCGGCCGGCGCGGCAATGAAGAGCGTGCGCGACGTGTTCGACAGCCGGTCCGGGTTGGGCAGCTGCGGCTCGATGGCGCCGAGCACCAGCGGCAGCACCGCGAAGCTGTAGATGGCCTGCTTCGGCCAGTTGGTGATGCGGCACACGATGCCCATCGCCAGTCCGCCGACGCTGCCCATCACCGCGAACAGCGGCACGATGACGACGGCGCAGATCAGCCCCTCGATGAACACCGCCAGCGTGCCGCCGACGAAAAGCGCCGTTGCCACCCACGGCGCCCAGAGGTAGTAGCCCCAGCTTCGGCGCTCGATACGCTCGGCCATGTACACGGTGACTGCGCCGCACAGCGCGGGCACGAAGTACACGAAGGAGCCGAGCATCGGCGAGAAGCGCTGGCCCGGGCCGCCGCTGAAAATGATGCGAAGCACCAGCGCGATGGCCGCGCCCGCCAGCATCGGCCAGAACCATGCGAAGGGCATGGCGCCGCGGGATTGGGGCGGCAGTTCGCCGGGTGCCTGGTCTGGCGCGAGTGCGGCGAGCCTGCTGTCCTGGTTGTCGTCTTGCATGCGTAGCTTTCTGCTGGTTGTTTCTTCTCGTGTTCGCTCAGCCGGCACTGCGCGTGGCCGTGACCATGCAGTAGTCGAAGTCGCGCCAGAACATGCCCAGCGCCAGCGCGCAATAGCTGGCCACGATGTGCTTGCGCCGCCACGCGCCGAGCATGCCGCGCGCCTTCCAGAGTTCGGCCAGGGTGAAGCGCGTGGCCAGCACCGGAATGTGCAGCGCGCTGGGCGCGACGCGCCAGCGCAGCGACTTGCATTCGATGTCCTCGAAGCCGTTGTCGCGCAGGGCGGCGATGAAGTCGCCGCGAACGGCCAGCGTGGGCACGGCCCAGCTGTCGGCCCACAGGCGGTGCAGCCAGCCCGCCACGCGCCCGGGCTTGCGGCGCAGCAGGAAGCCGTCGGCCACCGCCAGCCGGGCGCCGGGCTTGAGCAGGCGCGCGGCCTCGCGGATGAAGTCGGCCTTGGCGGTGCCCTCTGCATAGCAGGCGCTCTCCAGGGCCCAGGCGCCGTCGGCCTGCGCGGCGGGCAGGCCGGTGCGGGTGTAGTCGGCCTGCACGTGGGCCATGCGGTCGGCCACGCCTGCCGCCGCATCGAGCCTGGCGGCGATGCTGTTCTGCACGGCCACGTTGGTCACGGTCACTGCGTACAGCGACGGGTTGTCGCCCACCAGCGTGCGCGCGGTGGCGCCGGCGCCGCAGCCCATGTCGATCACGCAGCGGCGGGGCGCGGCGCCGGGCTGCGCATCGGCAAGCCGCAGCGCGCGGCCGACCACGCGGTTCATCTCGACCAGCATGCCTTCGCGCCTGAACGGGTTCAGCCCGGCGCGCCAGAAACCGAAGTGCATGTTGTAGCTGGGGCTCCAGGCGCTGTAGTCGAACGCGACTTCGGTGAAGTAGACCTGGGTGTCTTCGGCGGTGATGGAGGTGCCGGCGGATGCCTGTGCGGGCGCTTCGAGCGGCAGGCGGAAGTCGGGCTGGAAAACTGTGGGCATGGCTGTTCCCTCGGGTGGTGTTTTTTCTTCAGAGGCGGCAGTTGCCGTCGTTGCAGGAAGGCGCGACGCGTCCCGCCAGCCGTGTCGCCAGCCAGCGCGGAATGCGGTAGCGGTTGCGCGCCAGCAGGGCATAGGCGCGGTCGGCCAGCGGCGCGACCAGCGGCAGGTCGAGCAGGCCGCCGCCGCTGGGCAGGCCCACCGCCGCGCGGCTCGCGCGGATGGCCGGCACGCCGACCAGCACCCGGCCCGTGGCATCCACCGCGTGGATCGCGGCCATGAGCGCGTCGCGCGGCGCCGGCCCGTCGCTGAACGAGGCCGGCGAGCAATCGACGAACCGCAGCCGGCCCGCGGTGTCGCGCGCCCCCAGGTTGCCCATTTCGGCCGAGCAGATGGCGCAGCTGGCGTCGAAGTACAGGGTCAGCGGATAGGCGGGAAGGGCGTCGCGGCTCATGGCATCCTTTGTTCTCGATATTTCTGTCAAAACAGAAATACATAGGCAAAAAAAGAGAAGGGTTCAGATCATCGGCAGGCTGGCGTGGTGTGCGTCGGGGTCTTCGTCCTTGCCGCCCTTGTCGCCGCGCACGAACTTCTGCACGCTGGCGCCCAGCGTCAGCACCTTGTCGAGCGTGCCGGGCGACAGCCGCAGCATTTCGTCGGCCCAGGTGGCGAGCTTGTTCATGAGGTCCATGGTGGAGCGGATGCGGTCCTGCGCATCGGGCGGTTCCTTCTGGAAATCGGGGCTCGAGACCAGTTCGCGCAGCACGCGGATGGTCGGGTCGAACTCGCGTTCCTTGCGCTCGCGCACCACGGTGCGGAACAGCTCCCACACGTCGACGCTGGTCTCGAAATAGTCGCGCCGGTCGCCCAGCGTGTGGGTGATGCGCACGAGGTTCCAGGCCTGCAGTTCCTTCAGGCTGTTGCTGACGTTGGAGCGCGCGACGCCCAGGGTTTCGGACAGCTCCTCGGCATGCATCGGCTTGCCGTGGGCGAAGAGCAGCGCGTGGATTTGAGAGACGGTGCGGTTGACGCCCCACATGGACCCCATTTCGCCCCAGTGGAGGACGAACTTGCGTTGAATGTCTGTGAGTTCCATGGCTCGGAGTTTAGGATTTACGAAATTTCTGTCAAGAGAGAAATGTAAAAAGCGGGCGGCCGCAAGGAAACAGTGAAATACTGTACAAATCCACAGTAACGAGGTTTCGCCATGCCCGCAGCCCACATCCCCATCCACGCCATCAAGGGCCGCGGCGCGGCCACGCAGCTTGCGCATCGTTTCTCCAAGGACGAGCGCAATGCCTTCGACGACGGCTGGGGCACGCTCGAAGACGGCGTGGCCGAGGCGCAGGAGCTGCAGCCCATCGCCACCGAGGTGCGCTTCGAAGACGTCAAGTCGGCGCTCAACGAGAACGACTCGCCCGACATCTACTTCGACCGCTCGCTCAACCCCTACCGCGGCTGCGAGCACGGATGCATCTATTGCTTCGCCCGGCCCACGCACAGCTACCTCAACCTGTCGCCCGGCCTCGACTTCGAGACCAAGCTGATCGCCAAGCGAAACATCGCCGACATGCTGCGCACCGAGCTCGGGCGCAAGAGCTACCGGCCCAGCTACATCGCCATCGGCACCGCCACCGACTGCTACCAGCCCATCGAGCGCGACTTGAGGCTCACCCGCTCGGTCATCGAACTGCTGCAGGAAGCGCGGCATCCGTTCGCGCTGGTCACCAAGTCGAGCGCCATCGAGCGCGACCTCGACGTGATCGCGCCCATGGCGGCCGACCGTCTTGCGGCCGTGTACGTGACCGTGACCACGCTCGACGGCGAACTCGCCCGCAAGCTGGAGCCGCGCGCCGCGGCGCCGCACCGCCGGCTGCGCACCATCCGCACGCTGACCGAGGCGGGCGTGCCGGTTGGCGTGAGCGTGGCGCCGCAGATTCCCTTCGTGACCGAAGACATGGAACAGGTGCTCGAGGCCGCATGGGAAGCCGGCGCGCGCAGCGCCTTCTACACCGTGGTGAGGCTGCCGTGGGAGGTGGCGCCGCTCTTCAAGGAATGGCTGGCGCTGCACTATCCGCAGCGCGCCGACCGCATCATGGCGCGCATCCACGAGATGCGCGGCGGCAAGGACTACGACGCCGACTTCGCCACGCGAATGAAGGGCTCGGGCCTGTGGGCCGACCTGATCCACCAGCGCTTCGAGAAGGCGACCAACCGACTGGGCTACAACCGCGAGCGCATTCCGCTGGACATCACGGCGTTCCGGCCGCCTGGCGCCGCGGGGCAGGGCAGCCTGTTCTGAACGTCCGCGTGCCGGCTTCGCGAATCTTCTACACGTAGCCCAGCGGCAGCGCCGTGGTCTGCTTCAGTTCCTGCATGGCGAAGCTGGAGCTGACGTCGTGCAGGTTCGTGCCCGAGATCAGTCGCTTGTAGACGGCGTCGTAGGCGGCGATGTCCGGCACCACCACGCGCAGCAGGTAGTCCACGTCGCCGCTCATCCGGTAGAACTCGACCACTTCCGGAATGGCATGGACCGTGGCGGTGAAGCGGTCGAACCACTCCTGCGAGTGCGTGCTGGTCCGCACCGACACGAAGACCGTCACCGCCACGTTGACCTTGCGCGGGTCGAGCAGGGCCACCGAGCGCGTGATGACGCCCGCCTCCTTGAGCCGCTGGATGCGCCTCCAGCATGGCGTGGCAGACAGGCCCACCTGCTCGGCGATCTGCGCCACCTGCAGCTCGGCGTCTTGCTGCAGGAGATCAAGAATCTTGATATCTATGGAATCCAGTTTCATCAAATATCCTTGATTGAGCATTGGATTCCGATCTTATCGGCATAGGCAGCATAAAACGCAAGCCGCTGCTCCGCCCCGGGCGGCAGACTCTTCCGGGTGCGCGGCGCTGTCGCCCGCCTCGCCCGCCAAGCCTGCAAACGCTTGCATCTCTTCTCCCGGAATCACCTGAATGGACATCTACCTCGACGCCAACGCCACCACGCCCGTTCTGCCTCGCGCCCGGGCCGCGGCACTCGCAGCCATGGCCGACGACTTCGGCAACCCCAGCAGCGTCCACAGCACCGGGCTGAAGGCGCGCGCGCTGATGGATTCGGTGCGCTCCCGCGCGCGGCGGCTGCTTGGTGCGCCCACGGGCGACCTGCTGTTTCTCAGCGGCGCCACCGAAGGCATCCAGACGGCGGTGCTGTCGGCGCTGAGCGCGCTGCGCGGCCGCGAGGACGTCGACTGCGTGCTGTACGGCGCGACGGAGCACAAGGCGGTGCCGGAAGCGATCAGCCACTGGAACAAATTGCTGGGCCTGAACCTGCGCGTGCTGCCCATCCCGGTCGGCCGAGACGGCCGCCATGACCTGCATTGGCTGCGCGCGCATGCCGCACGTGCCGGGCTGGTCTGCACCATGGCCGCCAACAACGAGACCGGCGTCGTCAGCGACCTGGAAGGCATCGCCCAGGCGCTCGACGGGAGCCCGGCGCTGTGGATGGTGGACAGCGTGCAGGCGCTGGGCAAGCTCGAGCTCCGGCTTGAAGCCCTCCGCATCGACTACGCGCCGTTCTCGGGGCACAAGCTCTATGCCCCGAAGGGCATCGGCCTGCTGTACGTGCGCGCCGGCGCGCCGTTCACGCCGCTGATGGCGGGCGGCGGCCAGGAGGGCGCATTGCGCTCGGGGACCGAGAACATGTCCGGCATCGCCGCGCTCGGCACCGTGCTGGAAGCGCTCGAAGACGGCCAGACCTTCCGGGACGCTCTCACGCTGGAGGCGTACCGCGACCGCATCGCCGCCGCGCTGAAGGATGCGTTCCCCGGCGTGGTGTTCAACGCGCCCTTTGAACTGAGCTTGCCGACGACCCTCAATTTCTCGGTGCCCGGCCTCGACTCGAAGCTCCTGCAGGACCTGTTCGACGCGGCCGACGTGCGGGTGAGCGGAGGCTCGGCCTGCGGCGCGTCGAAGGCGCTGCCGAGCCACGTGCTGCAAGCCATGGGGTTGCCCGCCTGGCAGGCGGCCTCGGCCGTGCGCCTGTCGTTCGGGCCGGCCAGCGACGCGGCCTTCATCGACGAAGCCTGTGAAAGGATCGGCTCCTGTGGCGCTTCGCTGCGCGCAAGCTGCCTCAATACCGGCGCCGACACCTCCCGTCCGGGCGACGCGCTCGACGGCCTGACCCGCTTCGTGGCCGGCGGTGCATGCTGCTACCTCCTGGCCGATGCCGGCAGCCGCCGCTGCGTCGTCATCGATCCGCTGCCCGAGTTGACCGGCCGCATCGCGCAACTGCTTCGCTGCCAGGACTACACGCTGGCCGCCGTGCTCGACACGCACAGCCATGGCGATCATGTTTCCTCGGTGGGCGAACTGCGCGCCGCGCTGCCGGAACGCCTTGTCCAGAAAGGCGAGGTCGATGCGCTCGGCTGGCCCCTGGGTGCCGATGCCATCTGCCTGGGCGCGCAGACGCTGACCCGGCTGGCAACCCCGGGGCACACCGCCGACTCGACCGCCTACCTGCTGCACGACGAGCAGCTGAAGATCCGCCTGGCATTCGTGGGCGACACGGTGATGCCCGGCGCCCTGGGGCGAAGCGATTTCGCGCAAAGTGCGCCGCTCGCATTCGGCCCCTCGCTGAAGCAACTGGCGCAGGCCGTGGGCCCCGGAACGCTGCTGCTCCCGGCGCACGACTACGACGACCGCTTCGCGAGCACCCTGGCCCGCGAATGCGCGGCCCAGCCGCTGCTCGCGCAGGTGCTGTCCGGCAGCATCGACGCGGCAGGCTTCGCTTCGGCAAAGGCCGAACTCGAGAAAGACCTCGCGCTGACCGAATACCAGACCCTCGCCTGCGGTGCGCGCATCGACAACGGCTGCGCCGGCGCGGGCCACGAGATGAACGCCACGCAGGCGCAGCGGCTGCTGCTCGAGCATCCGGGCCTGGTGCTGGTGGACGTGCGCGAGCCCTACGAGCAGCGCGTGAGCGAATCCTCGCCCTTCGGTGCCGACACCCACCGCGAGGCGGTGCCGCTGTCGGGGCTTCTGAATGCGCTGCCCGGCTGGATGGCGCTGCCGGCCGGTGCGCCGGTGCTCTTCTACTGCCGAAGCGGCAATCGCAGCGCGCAGGCGGCCAAGGCCCTGCGCCGCCTCGGCCATGCGCAGGCATGGAGCCTGGCGGGCGGCCTCGCGCTGTGCTCCGCTGCGGGCGCCGTCGCGCAGCCGGCTGCGTCAATGCACTGAGCCAGCGGAGCTTGAGCGGAATCGCTCCGACAGTGACGACGTGCGTCGATCGACCAGCAAGGCACCAAGTCGCGCGAACAGGGCTTGCCGTTCAACCGGCCTTCGCAGTCCGGTCGATGCCGACGGCGGGGCAAGACGACGCCGGGGCCTTGCCGGGCTCATCCGCGCCGCACCAGTCGCCACCCAGCGCCTTCACCAGGAACACCGCCGTCAGCAGCCGCTGCCCCCGCAGCTGCGCGGCCTGGCGTTCCACCGTCAGCAGCGACTGCTGCGCGGTGATCACGTCGAGGTAGGTCGACGCGCCGCCCTCATAACGGCTGGTGGCCATGTCGAGCACGCGACGCGCGGCCGTCACGGCGGCCTGCGCCTGGGTCGTTGCGCTGTCGAGCGCGGCAAGCCCGGTGATGCCGTCTTCCACTTCCTGCATTGCGGTCAGCACGGTGCGGCGGTAGTTGCCCACGGTGACGTCGTAGCCGGCCTTTGCGAAATCGACGTTGGCGCGGATGCGCCCGCCGTCGAACAGCACCTGCGTGGCCGACACGCCCAGCGACCACAGCAGGCTCGGGCCGTTGAACAGGGTCTCGATCGTGCGGCTGTCCACGCCCACGGTGGGCGAGATGAAGATGCTCGGGTAGAAGGCCGCGGTGGCGACGCCGATCTGCGCGTTGGCGGCGGCCATCGCGCGCTCGGCCGATGCCACGTCGGGCCGGCGCTGCAGGATCTCGGAGGGCACGCCCAGCGGCACGGCCGGCGGCCTGATCTCGCGCAGGTCCACCGGCAGCGAGAAGCTGGGCGCCGGCGTGCCGGTGAGCGTGGCCAGCGCATGCTCGTACTGCGAACGCTGCTTCCTCAGCACGTCGACCTGCGTCAGCGTGGTCTCCAGCAGCGCTTGCTGCTGCGCCACGTCCAGGCCCGATACGGCGCCCAGGTCGTGGCGCGCCGTGACAAGCTCGAGCGCGCGGCGCTGCAGCGCGATGGAGCGGGTGAGCACGTCGAGTTCGACGTCGGTCGAGCGCAGGTTGAAGTAGCTGCTGGCCACGTCGGCGCTGAGCAGCAGCCGGGTGTTCTGCAGGTCCGCCGCCGATTGCTCCGCCGACGCCTTGGCACCCTCTACCGTGCGCTGCACGCGGCCGGCCAGGTCGACTTCGTAGCTCGCATTGAGCGACAGCGCGAAGTCGCTCTGCACGGTCGTCGAATTGGGCGTCGCGTAGTTGGTGAGCGGGCGGTTGGCGGAAATCCTCAGGCGCGAGGCGCGGGTGCCGAGGCCGACCTGCGGATACTGGCCGGCCGCATTGGCCGCGAGCGTGGCGCGCGCCTGCGCCAGCCGCGCATTGGCGATCGCCAGCGTGGGGCTGCCGGCCAGCGCCTGCTGCTGCAGCGCGTCGAGCTGCGGGTCGTCGAAGCGGCGCCACCATGGGCCCTTGTCGGCTGTGTCGCTCGGCGTGCTCACGCGCCAGGGCTCCTCCAGCTTCCAGCTGACCGGCAGCGGCGTGTCCGGCGTCTTGTAGTCGGGGCCGACCGCGCAGCCCGCCAGCAGCATGGCGGCGAGCAGCGTGAGCGGAGCGGCCAGGCGCGGCGGCGTCACGCCGGGGCCTTCGGCGTCGGCGCCTTCGCCGGCGGCGCTTCGGGCGCCACCGCCACCACGTCGCCTTCGGCCAGCGAGTCGGACGGGTTCAGCACCATGCGGTCGGTTTTCTCGAGGCCGTCGATCACCTCGACGTTCTCGCCGTAGTTGCGGCCCAGCGTCACGGCGCGCAGGTTGACGCGGCCCTGCGCATCGACCACCGCGATGCGCGTGCCCTCGGCGCGGAACAGCAGCGCGTTCGACGGCACCGAGAGCGTGCGGCTCGCGGCCAAAGGCAGCGACACCTGCACATAGGCGCCCGGCAGCAGCGCGCCGTCGCTGTTGGGCAGCGACACCTCCACCTGCATCATCCGCGTGGTCGTGTCGATGGAGCCGGCGGTGCGCGCCACCTGGCCCTTGAAGGTCTGGCCGCGCAGTTCGGCCTGCGTCACTACCACGGGCTGGCCGGTCTTCACGAGCTGGGCGTAGGCCTGCGGCACGTTGATGTACACGCGCAGCGGATCGGTCTGCGCAAGCAGGAACAGCGCGCGGCCGGCGCCGCCACCCGCGCCCGCGTCGATCAGGTCGCCCACGTCCACGTTGCGCCGCGTGATCACGCCCGCGAACGGCGCCACCACGCGCTTGAAGCCCTCGGTCTGCTTCAACCGCTGCACGTTGGCGTCGGCCGCCGCCACGTTGGAGGTGGCCTGCGCCACCGCGCTGCGGCGCTCGTCCAGTTCCTGCTGCGAGACCACGTCCTTCTTGCGCAGCGCTTCCCATCGCTCGGCGGTGCTGCGCGCCAGTTCCAGGCCGGAGGCGGCCTGTGCGCGCGCGGCCACGGCCTGCGACAGCTGCTGGTCGATCTCGGGCGTCTCGATCTCGGCGAGCAGCTCGCCCTTTTCGACGCGGCTGCCGATGTCCTTGGTCCAGCGCTTGAGGTAGCCGCTGGCGCGCGCCGAAATGGGCGACTGCACGAAGCCCTGCAGCGTGCCCGGCAGCGACAGTGTCTGGCCCGCGGTGGGCACGCGGGGCAGGGCGGTCTGCACGTACTGCTTCGCGCGTTCGGCCGTGCCCGCTTCGAGCGCGCGGGCGTTGGCGATGCGCACGAACACCGTGCGCGCCGCGCCCAGCCCCAGCAGCACGAGCACGACCAGCACCAGCCAGCGCGTGCGCCGCACGATCTGCCGGCGGCGCAGCAGCTCGCTGTCGCTCTCGCCGGTGGGATGGATGGTCAATGCCGCGTGGCGTTGCTCCGTCATGAAATCAATTCTCCTGGGGCGTTGCGCCCGCTGGCGGTTGATGCTGCTGCTGGGAGGCTTCACGCGCCGCCCGGCGGCGGGCAAGCCGACTGTGCACTCCCGCGAACACGGCGGGTACGAAAAACAATGTCGACACCGTGGCAAAGACCAGGCCACCGATCACCGCACGGCCCAGCGGCGCGTTCTGCTCGGCGCCTTCGCCCAGGCCCAGCGCCATCGGGATCATGCCGATGATCATCGCCAACGCCGTCATCAGCACCGGCCGGATGCGGGTGGCGCCGGCTTCCAGCGCGGCCGACAGCGGCGGGATGCCGGCCTGCAGCCGCTCGCGCGCGAAAGACACCAGAAGAATGGAGTTGGCCGTGGCCACGCCCATGGTCATGATCGCGCCCGTGAGCGCCGGCACGCTCAGCGTGGTGCCGGTGATGAACAGCATCCACGCGATGCCCGCCAGCGCGGCCGGCAGCGCGGTGATGATGATGGCCGCGTCCAGCCACGACTGGAAGGTGACCACGATCAGCAGGTACACCAGCACGATGGCCATCGCCAGCCCCACGCCCAGCCCGATGAACGACGACTGCATGGTCTGCAGCTGGCCGCGGGTGTCGACCCGGCTGCCGCGAGAGAGCCTGGGCCGCATCTCGTCGACCAGCTTCTGCACCTTGGAGGCCACGCTGGCCAGGTCGGTCCCTTGCACGCTCACGTACACGTCGATCACCGGCGCGATGTTGTAGCGCGACATGACGGCCGGCAGCCGGTCGGCCTGCGCGCTCACGAGATTGCCCAGCAACTGCTGCGAGCCCGGCCCGCCCGCGCCGCCGCTGGCGCCCACCGGAATGTTGAGCAGCGAATCGAGCGAATCGACCGTGTATTGCGGCGTCTGCACCGCGATGCTGTAGACCACGCCGTTGGCCGGGTTCAGCCAGAAGGCGGGTGCCGTCTGCGAGCTGCCCGACAGCGCGATGAGCACGTTCTGCCCCACGTTGGCGGCGGTCAGGCCGTATTGCTGCAGGCGCGTGCGGTCCATCTGCAGGCTCAGCGCGGGGCCGTCCAGGCGCTGGTGCACGTGGGCATCGACCGCGCCCGGAATCTGCCGTATCGCCTTGGTCAGCTCGGCCGCGCGCGCCGCGTTGCCGGCGATGTCGTTGCCGCTGAACTGCACGTCGATGGCCGCGGGCAGGCCGAAGTTCAGGATCTGCGTGACGATGTCCGCCGGCTGGAAGAAGAACTCGATGCCCGGAAAGCGCTTGGGCAGCTCGGCCCGCAGCAGCGACACGTGCTGCTCGGTCGGCTTGTGGCCTTCTTTCAGCGACAGCAGCAGCTCGCCGTCGAAGGTGCCGATGGTGCCGGCGTTGCTGTACGACAGGTTGATGCCGCTGTTGGGAATGCCGAGGTTGTCCAGGATGGTTTCGAGCTGGTCCGGCGGCACCAGCTCGCGGATGGCGGCCTCGACCTTGTCGGTGAGGCGCGCGGTTTCCTCGATGCGGGTGCCGGTGGGCGCGCGCAGGTGCAGGCGGATCTGGCCGGCATCGACGGTCGGGAAGAAGTCGCGGCCCAGCGCCGGGTAGAGCAGGCACGACAGCAGGCAGAAGCCGAGGAACAGGCCGATGAAGCCGGCGCGCTTGGATAGCACCGCCGACAGCACCAGCGTGTAGGCGCGGCGCACGCGCTCGAAGCGCTGGTCGAAGGCGCGGTACAGGCGCTGCAGCACGCTCTGCCTTGCGCCTTCGGCCGGCTGTTGCTGCGGGCCGTGCGAGCCGCCCATCAGCAGCATCACCAGCGTCGGCACCAGCGTGCGCGAGAGCAGGTAGGAGGCCAGCATGGCGAACACCACCGCCTCCGCCAGCGGCACGAACAGGAAGCGCGCCACGCCCGAGAGAAAGAACATCGGCACGAACACTATGCAGATGCACAGCGTGGAGACGAAGGCGGCCGAGCCGATCTCGCCCGCGCCCACCTCGATGGCCTCCTTCAGCGGCGTGCCCATGTGCAGGTGCCGCTCGATGTTCTCGATGGTCACGATCGCCTGGTCGACCAGGATGCCCACCGACAGCGCCAGCCCGCCCAGCGTCATGAGGTTGAGCGTTTCGCCCAGCGAGTACAGCACCAGGATGGACGCCAGGATCGACAGCGGAATGGTCAGCCCGATGATCAGCGTGCTGCGCCAGTTGCCCAGGAACAGCAGCACCATCGCGGCGGTGAGCGCGGCGGCCAGGATGGCTTCGAACACCACGCCCTTCACGGCCGCCTTGACGAACACGGACTGGTCGAACAGCGGCGTGATCTTGATGTCCTCGGGCATCGTCTGCGCGGCGACGGGCAGCATGGCGCGGATGTTCGACACGATGTCCAGCGTGGAGGCGCCGCCGTTCTTCAGCACCGACAGCAGCACGCCGCGCACGCCGTCCTGGCGTACCACGTTGGTCTGCGGCGAGAAGCCGTCGCGCACGTAGGCCACGTCGCGCAGGTAGGTGGTGGCGCCGTTCACCGTGCGGATCGGCAGGTCGTTCAGGCCCGCGATGGCGTCGGGCGAGCCGTTCATCTTCACGTTGTATTCGGTGGCGCCGAACTTGGCCGTGCCCGAGGGCAGGATCAGGTTCTGCGTGTTCACCGCGTTCACCACGTCGGCCGGCGAGAGGCCTCGCGCCTGCAGCGCCTGGGTGTCGAGGTCGACCGAGATCAGCCGGTTCTTGCCGCCGTAGGGAAAGGGAATGGCCGCGCCCGGCACCGTGATGAGTTGCGGGCGCAGCTGGTTGACGGTGGCGTCGAACAGGGAGTTTTCAGAGCGCGTGGGGCTCGACAGCGCCAGCTGGATCACCGGCACGCTGGAAGCCGAATACTTGATGACCAGCGGCGGCGTGATGCCCGGCGGCAGCTGCCGCACCTGCGCCTGCATGGAGGCCACCACCTGCGAGATCGCCATCTCGATGTTGGCCGTGGGCTGGAAGAACACCTTGATGATCGATACGCCCGCCAGCGACTGCGACTCGATGTGCTCGATGTCGCTCACCGTGGTGGTCAGGCCCCGCTCGACCTGGCCCGAGATGCGCTGCCCCATTTCCTGCGCCGGCAGGCCGGTGTAGTTCCAGATGACGCTGACCACCGGAATATTGATTTCCGGAAAGATGTCGGTGGCCATGCGCGCCAGCACGAAGGGCGTGGCCAGCACGATCAGCATCGCCATGACGATGAAGGTGTACGGACGACGCAACGCAAGCTGGACCATGGAGGGGACTCTCTGCTTCCGACGGAAAAAGGTTTCGCATCATAAGGAAGTAGATTTAAGTTTGCTGGGCCGGTCAGGGCAGCTGTCGCGCTTTACCAAATGGGTGGCGAATGACACCAGGCGCCCTTCGCACAGGGCACTCTCAGGCCTTGCCCGCCCGCATTGCTTCGAGAGCCACGGACACGCGGTTCATTGCGTCGGCGACGATTTCCAGTTCTTGCGCAGTGGCTGGCGCAACCATCGCACTCACGAGTTCGGCCTGGATCGCCAGGCACTTCCGGGCGATTGCCATGCCGTCATCGGTCAAGGTCAGGCGCCTGATTCGCGCGTCGGCACCGTCGCTGTCGCGCCGCACCCATCCCCTGGTCTCCATCTGCGTGAGCAGCATGCTGACGCCACTCTTGGCGACGAAGCAACGAGCGGCCAGCGCCTGCTGCGTGATGCCCGGCGTGGTCGCGATGGTGGCCAGTACCTCGTGTTCGCCCACGCGCAAACCGATCGCGGCGAGCCGTGACGCCATGACCGCGTCGCACAGGTTGTAGGCCCGTACCACAGCCAGCCAGGCTTGGGTTCCATGGGGCGACGAGGGCGCGCGGTCGAGTTCGGTCGGTTTTTTGGGCTTTGGGGTTTTGGTGGTGGCCATGGGTATAGTTCAGTATTGAACATATACTGTTCATTGCTGAACCAATTATGGCCTGCCCATGAATCTCTACTTGCGCCTGCTGATGACTCTGCTGCGTGCCTGGCGTGCACCGCGCCTGGTGCCAGGCGACACGCTGGAGCGGCGGCTTCGGGTGCTGCCCAACGACCTGGACATCAACGGCCACATGAACAACGGCCGCTATCTGACCATCATCGACCTGATGCTGGTCGAGTACTTCGTGCGCACCGGCTTTGCCGCGACCATGTTGCGTCAGGGCTGGCGGCCGATGTCGGGTGGCTCGCTCATCAGCTATCGGCGTGGGCTGAACCCGTTCGAGGTGTACACGCTGCGTTTCCGGCTCGACGCCACCGACCAGCACTGGAACTACATGCGCTTCGAGTTCGTCAAGGGCGACAAGGTATGCGCCGCCGGCTACATGAAGGGCGCGGCCGTAGGGCGCAACGGGCTGGTGCCCAACCTGGAGTCGTACGCCGCCATGGGCCTGGTGCCGCCGGCGCATGCACTGCCGTCGCCCGTGCGCGACTGGATCGCGGCAGAGCAGGGCGTGATGAGCGCGGCCTGGTGATGCAACTCAGGCCTCGGGTGCACCGAGCGCCAGCCGCAACTGCGTGACATTCGGGTTGCCCGGATCGCGCCGCACCTTGAAGCCCAGCTTGCGCGCCAGCGCCAGCATCGCGACGTTGTCGAACAGCGTGATGTCCGCGAGCTGCCTCACACCTGCATCGGCCGCCGCATCGATCAGCTTGCGCATGAGCTTGTGGGCCACGCCCCGGTGCTGCCAGGCGTCGGCGATGACCACCGCGAATTCCGCGACGTGCGCCGTCTCGGGTGTGTCGCCGCGCACGTAGCGCGTCACGCCCACCTGCTGCTCGGCGCC
This sequence comes from Variovorax sp. MPBD4-3, assembly GCF_058809745.1. NCBI lineage: Bacteria > Pseudomonadati > Pseudomonadota > Betaproteobacteria > Burkholderiales > Comamonadaceae > Variovorax > Variovorax sp. MPBD4-3. Next base: position 108,862 of record NZ_JBXASW010000008.1, on the reverse strand, counting down.
GTCGGCCACGGTGGTCGCGATGAGCGCCAGTTCGCGGTCGTAGTCGATGTGGGTCATGCGCCAGAGTTCGTCCGGCTGTGGCTTGCGCGGGGACAGCAGGCGGCGGTAGCCGGTTTCGTTCGACAGGCCCGCCACGAATGCCGCGTGCATGGCCAGGTCGTCGGCGCGGATCGGGCGGATGCGCACCGCCGTGCCGTCGCGCAGTTGCCAGTCCTCGACCAGGTGGCTGGGGTAGTCGAGGGCCGGCATGGCATCGCTCGGGCGACTCAGCCGATGACTTCGGGCCAGTCGGTGTGGAAGAACTGGCCTTCGGGCTTGTCGACGCGCTCGTAGGTATGGGCGCCGAAGAAGTCGCGCTGCGCCTGCAGCAGGTTGGCCGGCAGGCGCTCGGTGCGGTAGCTGTCGTAGTAGGCCAGCGACGCGCTGAATGCCGGCACGGGAATGCCGTTGCTCACCGCCAGCGCCACCACTTCGCGCCAGCTCTGCTGCGTGCGGTTGAGCAGGTCCTTGAAGAACGGGTCGAGCATCAGGTTGCCCAGCGCCGGGTCGGTGCGGAAGGCGTCGGTGATGCGGTTCAGGAAGCGCGCGCGGATGATGCAGCCGCCGCGCCAGATCGATGCGATGCCGCCCAGGTCGAGCTTCCATTCCTTCTTGTCGCCCATCGTCTTGATGAGGTCGAAGCCCTGCGTGTAGCTGATGACCTTGGAGGCGTAGAGCGCGTCGTGCACCTTGGCCACCAGCGCCTTCTTCTCGAGCGACAGCTCGATCTTCGGCCCCTGCAGCAGCTTGCTGGCCGCCACGCGCGCCTTCTTCTGCGACGACAGCACGCGCGCTTCCACGGCGGCGTTGATGGTGCTGATGACCACGGCGTTCTCGGCCGCGTTGATCAGCGTCCACTGACCCGTGCCCTTCTGGCCGGCCTTGTCGAGGATCACGTCGACGATCGGCTTGCCGGTTTCCGGGTCTTTCTGCTCGAGCGCCTTGGCGGTGATCTGGATCAGGTAGCTCTGCAGCTCGCCGTCGTTCCATTCGTTGAAGATGGCGGCCATCTCTTCGGTGCTGAAGCCGGCCGCCTTGAACAGGCTGTAGGCCTCGCAGATGAGCTGCATGTCGCCGTACTCGATGCCGTTGTGCACCATCTTCACGTAGTGGCCCGCGCCGCCGGGGCCGATGTGAATGACGCAGGGATCGCCGTCGACCTTGGCCGCGATGCTCTCGAAAATCGGCTTCATCACTTCCCAGGTGGAAAGCGGGCCGCCCGGCATGATCGACGGGCCCTTGCGCGCGCCTTCCTCGCCGCCCGACACACCGGCGCCGATGAAGCGCAGGCCCTTGCTGCTCAGGTAGGCGTCGCGGCGTTCGGTGTCGGTGTAGAGGCTGTTGCCGCCGTCGATGACGATGTCGTCCTTGTCGAGCAGCGGGATGAGCTGCTCGATCACCTGGTCGACCGGTGCGCCGGCCTTGACCATGATCTGGATCTTGCGGGGCTTGGACAGGCTCTGGACGAAATCCTCCAGCGTCTTGGTGCCCACCAGCTTCTTGCCGGGGTTGGCGGCAATGAAGGCTTCGGTGGTGGCTTCGGTGCGGTTGTACACGCTGACCTGGAAGCCGCGGCTTTCCACGTTCAGCACGAGGTTCTGGCCCATCACGGCCAGGCCGATCAGTCCGAAATCGCTTTTGGTGCTCATGGCCCTTCTTTCATTCATGTGCGCGGGCGGAGCGCTCCGCGCACGGGGTTTGGTTCCAGAACCATTTTGCCGGGGTCGGGAAAGGGCCGCAGTCGGAGGCGGTCTATACCCGCTTGGCAACCCGGCGGGGCTTGGGTATGTTCGCGCGCATGAGCAATGCCATCCACCGCTGGTCGACCGACGCCGTGCCGCCCGCGCAGCGGCTGGACTACTGGGTCGGCGCGGTGTGCGAGGGCTTCCTGGAGATGGACGTGACCAGCCCCGAGGCCGGGCGCTTCGGGGCCACGCTGGAGTCGGCGCCGCTCGGGCCCATCGTCGTGAACCGGGTGCGCGGCAGCGCGCAGGACGTCTACCGCACCCGCCGCGCCATCGCCCAGAGCCGCCACAACTACTTCTACCTGCTCTGCAAGACCGACTCTGCCTGGGTGGCGGTGCAGGACGGCCGCTCCGCGCGGCTGCTGCCCGGCGACGCGGTGCTGGTCGATTCACGCCGGTGCTACGAATTTCACCTGCTGCAATCGGCCGACACCCTCTCGCTCGAACTGCCCACCGCCTGGGTCGACGAATGGATACCCGATGCCGGCGACCAGGTGGCGCGGCGCATCGACGGGCAGGCCGGGTGGGGCGGCGTGCTGTGCGGCTTTCTGCGGCAGCTGTCGCCGGAAGTTGCAGTGCAGCCGCCGCTGCTCGCCGGCTTGCTGAGCGACCAGCTCGGCAGCCTGCTGGCGCTGGCGACCGGGCAGGGGCAGTCGAGCGCGCCCGACAGCGGCCGGGAGGCGCTGCGCCGCCGCGTGCTCGACGCCACGCGCGAGCGGCATGCCGAACCCGGCCTCACGGCCGCGAGCGTTGCGCGCGGGCTGGGCATTTCGGAGCGCAGCCTGCACCGCTGCCTGGCCTGCGGCGTCGGCGAGGGTGAAGGCGCCATCACCTTCGCCGGCGCGCTCGCGGGCTTCCGGATGGCGGCGGCGCGCCGCATGCTGGGCGACGCGCGCTTCGACCGGCTGGGCATCGCGGAAATCGGCTTTCGCGTGGGGCTGACGGACGCGTCGCACTTCGTGCGGCAGTGCCGTGCGCACCTCGGCGCCACGCCGGGTGAACTGCGGCGCCGGCGCTGAGCCGGCAGCCGCCGCGCGCTCAGATGGCGCGCAGGTTCACCCGCCTTGAAAGCGCCTGCGCGCTTTCGCGCCGCTCGCTGTAGCGGTCGACGAGGTAGCCGGCACAGTCGCGCGTGAGCAGCGTGAACTTGACCAGCTCCTCCATCACGTCGACCACGCGCTCGTAGTACGGCGAAGGCTTCATGCGGCCGGCCTCGTCGAACTCCATGAAGGCCTTGGCCACCGACGACTGGTTGGGGATCGTGAGCATGCGCATCCAGCGCCCGAGCACGCGCAGCTGGTTCACCGCGTTGAACGACTGCGAGCCGCCCGACACCTGCATCACCGCCAGCGTCTTGCCCTGCGTGGGCCTTACCGAACCGACCGACAGCGGGATCCAGTCGATCTGCGATTTCATGATGCCGGTCATGGCGCCGTGCCGCTCGGGCGATGTCCACACCATGCCTTCGGCCCACTGCGCGAGGCTGCGCAGTTCGCTGACCTTCGGGTGGTCTTCGGGCGCGCCGTCCGGCGGGGGCAGGCCGTGCGGGTCGTAGATGCAGGGCTCGGCGCCCATGGCGCCCAGCAGGCGCGCGGCTTCCTCGGTCAGCAGCCGGCTGTAGGAGCGTTCGCGAAGCGAGCCGTAGAGCAGCAGGATGCGCGGCGCATGCGTGGCGCGCTGCGCGGGCAGCAGGGAGTGCAGCCCGGGCAGGCGGAAGGCCTCGGGGTCGAGGTTGGGAAGGTCAGGGGCGAATGACACGCTGGCCTTTCGCATCGATGACGGGTTCGCCATCCTCCTTGGAAAACGCACCCTGCTGCGGGCGCGGGAGGATGTCGAGCACCAACTCCGAAGGCCGGCAGAGGCGAGTGCCCAGCGGCGTCACCACCACCGGCCGGTTGATGAGGATCGGATGCGCCAGCATGAAGCCGATGAGCTCGTCGTCGGTCCACTTCGGATCGTCGAGGCCGAGTTCGTCGTACGGCGTGCCCTTGCGGCGCAGCAGGTCGCGCACCGGCATGCCCATCTGCGCGATCAGCCGCTGCAGCGTGGCGCGGTCCGGCGGGTTCTTCAGATACTCGATGACGGCGGGCTCCTCGCCGGAGTTGCGGATCAGCGCGAGCACATTGCGGGACGTGCCGCAGTCGGGGTTGTGATAGATCTTGATGTGGTTGTTCATGGCAGTGCGATGCTCAGTCGAAGCGCCAGTGCCGCCAGGGTGACGAACAGCACCGGCAGGGTCAGCACGATGCCGACCCGGAAATATTCACCCCAGCCGATCAGCGTGCCCTTCTTCGCGAGCACGTGCAGCCAGAGCAGCGTGGCGAGGCTGCCTATCGGCGTGATCTTCGGGCCCAGGTCGCAGCCGATCACGTTGGCGTAGACCATCGCTTCCTTCACCGCGCCGCTCGCGGCCGACGCGTCGATGGAAAGCGCCCCGACCAGCACCGTGGGCATGTTGTTCATGACCGAAGACAGCACCGCCGCGAGAAAGCCCGTGCCCATTGCCGCACCCCAGACGCCGCCCTGCGCGAACACATCGAGCAGCGCCGCGACCTGCCCGGTGAGCCCCGCGTTGCGAAGCCCGTACACCACCAGGTACATGCCGAGGGAAAACACCACGATCTGCCAGGGCGCGCCGCGCAGCACGCCGCGGATGCCGATCACCGGACCGCGCCCGGCCACCGCCAGCAGCACCACCGCGCCGAATGCGGCCACAGCGCTGACCGGCACGCCCAGCGGCTCGAGTCCGAAGAAGCCGACCAGCAGCAGCGCCAGCACCACCCAGCCGGCGCGGAAGGTCGCCGGGTCGCGGATCGCATCGGCAGGCGCCTTGAGCCGGGCCGCGTCGTAGCGTGCCGGAATGCCTCGGCGGAAGTACAGCATCAGCACCAGCAGGCTCGCGAGCACCGCCGCGATGTTCACCGGCACCATCACCGAGGCATACGCGCCGAAGCCGATCCGGAAGAAGTCGGCCGAGACGATGTTCACGAGGTTGGACACGATCAGCGGCAGGCTCGCGGTGTCGGCGATGAAGCCCGCCGCCATGACGAAGGCGAGCGTGGCCGCGGGCGTGAAGCCGAGCGCGGCCAGCATCGCCATCACGATGGGCGTGAGGATCAGCGCGGCGCCGTCGTTGGCGAACAGCGCCGACACCGCCGCGCCCAGCAGCACGACGAACGCGAACAGCAGCCTGCCGCGCCCGCCGCCCCAGCGCGCCACGTGCAGGGCGGCCCATTCGAAGAAGCCCGCCTCGTCGAGCAGCAGGCTGATGACGATCACCGCGACGAAGGTGGCGGTCGCGTTCCACACGATGCCCCAGACCACGGGAATGTCGGACAACTGGACCACGCCCAGCAGCAGCGCGATGACGGCGCCGAGCGATGCGCTCCAGCCGATGCCCAGGCCGCGCGGCTGCCAGATGACCAGCACGAGCGTGAAGACGAAGATCAGGACGGCGGTCAGCATGCCGGCCTCAGCAGCCGCATGCCGAAGGAGCCTCGACGGCGCAGGCCTCGCCCTGGCAGCAGTTCTCGCCAAGGTAGCCGAGCAGCGCGTTCATCTGCTCGAAGGCGGCGCGGTACACGAGGTTGCGCCCCTGCCGTTCCTGCGACACCAGCCCCGAATTCATCAGTTCCTTGAGGTGGAACGACAGGCTGGTGCCGGGCACCTCCAGCGATTCGGTGAGTGCGCCGGGCGTCAGGCCGGCAGGGCCGGCGACCACCAGCGCGCGGAACACGCGCAGGCGAATGGGTTGCGCCAGGGCGGCGAGGGAGCGGACGACGTCGTTTTCTTCCATATTTCAAGTATCGTTGAATAATTGAATGGAAGCAATCGCGTCGAGCCTTGGCACGAATCGGCCATCCGGCTGGCAGGCATGGGCTATTCAAAATGGATCACTGTTTCTAAAGTGCTCATCCGTCGCAACAACGAAAGAGACTTCCATGTCAGACACCTACGTTCTGGTTCACGGCGCATGGCACACCGGTGCCGAGATCGAAGCCGTGGCCGACGGCCTGCGCGCGGCCGGCCACACCGTGCATTGCCCCACGCTCGCCGGCAACAACCCCGGTGACGACCGCGCCAGCACCGGCCTGGAAGACGCCATCGCCTCGGCCGTGCGCTACATCGAGGAAAAGAACCTCACCGAGGTGCGGCTGGTGGGCCACAGCTACGGCGGGATGGTGATCTCCGGCGTGGCGGACCGCATCGCTGCGCGGTTGAAGCGGCTGGTCTACATCAACGCCTTCGTGCCGCTGGACGGCGAATCGCTCAACGACATGGTGCCGCCGCACTACGTGAGCATGTTCGATGCCGTCGCAGAGGCCAACGGCAACGCCGTGACCTTGCCGTTCGAGATCTGGCGCGAAGCCTTCATCAACGACGCCGACTTCGAAACGGCCACCGCCGCCTACGCCAGGCTCAACCCGCATCCGTACCGCACCTTCACCGACAAGATCCGGCTCAAGCAGCCGCTGGCCGCGCTGGCGCTGGGCAAGTCCTACGTCAATTGCCAGCAGGACACGGCGATGCCGCACGGCCTGCCGTGGCATCCGCGCCTGTCGGAGCGGCTGGGGCTGTTCAGGCTGGTTGAGTGCCCCGGCAGCCACGAGATGTTCTTCTCCAACCCGGCGCGGCTGGCGCAGGCCATCATCGAGGCGGGGCGCGACTGAACGCGCGGGTCAGCGGCTGCTGAAGAGTGCGTCGTACACGCGGATCGACGCATAGGCGTCGTTCGCGGCGTAGCGGATCTGCGCCTCGGTGAGCTGCCTGTTGGCCCAGTTCGAGGTGGTCGCCTTGCGCGACTTGATGAAGCGGCGGTTGAACACCAGCGCCACCGCCGCCTTCACGCCGACCGACTTGCGGTAGCCGCGCCTGCGGAATTCGTCGTCGATGTCGAACACCGCCTTCGGCTCGATGCCGAGGCGGTTGCGTATCAGCGTGAGGTCGCCCGACAGCCCGAAGCCGACCTTGCGCAGCTCGGTCGATGCAATGAGCGCGGCCACCACCGGGTTGCACTCTGTGCGGTGCAGCTGGAACAGCCAGGCCGTGTCGCGGGTGGAGAACTGCACCACGTGCGGGCCGCCCGACACCTCGTTCTTTGCGAAGGTGGGCTTGGATTCGGTGTCGAAGCCGGCAATGCCCGCGGCCAGCAGCGCGCCGGCCGCATGCTCGGCGTCCTGCAGCGTGGCGACGACCACGATGTCTTTCAGGCCGAGGCCTTCGAAGGGTTCGAGCAGCGCGATCTGTTCGCGCTCGGGCAGGGGCGGGAGTGCCGGCTTGTGTTGCTCGCTCACCGGGAGGCTGCTTTCGTTGTCGTCTTTTTCTTCACTGCGGCTTTCTTTGCGGGAGGTTTCTTCTGTTTGGGTGGCTGGCCCGAGCGCAACGCCGCCTCGTAGGCGCGGCGGCCCCAGAGGGCTGCCTCGTGCCGGTCCTCGAACAGGTCCGCCGGAGCCAGCCGGTAGGACATCGGCATCGACTGGCCCTGGCGTTCGTAGGTGAAGGGCGGAAGGTCCAGCGCGTCGAAGTGCGGCGCGCTTTCTGCGTCGGCCTTGAGGTAGAGCGTGTCGTTCACCACGAGGGCGATCATGCGGTCCTCGTGCCAGATGCCGTGGCCGCCGAACATGCGGCGCGTGCGAATGCGGCCCAGGCGCTCGAACACCTCGTGCAGGCTTTCGACGAATTCGCTCATTCGACAACCTTCGTGCTTCGCACTGCGGAGCGAGCTTGCTTGGGGCGGCCCGGCGCTGCGCTCATGCAGTGATCTCGATGCGGTTGCCGTCGGGGTCCAGCACCACGCTCTCGTAGTAGCCGTCGCCGGTGCGGCGCGGCCCGTCGAGCAGCGGGTAGCCGTCGGCTTTCAGGCGCTGGGTGAGCGCGTCGACGGCCGCGTCGGAGCCCACGCTGATGGCCAGGTGCGTCCAGCCCATGCGCTGGGCGCCAGCCTCGGCCGTCACCGGGGAGAGCGTGGAGGTGGTCATGGCCTCGATGCGCGCGCCGTCGCCCAGGCTCAGGAAGCACGAGGCGAAGCCCTTGGCCGGGTTGACATACCCCGCGCCGGCGGTGGCGCCGAAGTAGTCGACATAGAAGCGCTTGCAGCGTTCGAGATCGGTGGTCCAGAGTGCGATGTGATCGATGCGCATGGAGGGCGGGAAGAGAGGCTGGATCAGCCCACGCGCCACGGCGGGCGAGCGGGCGACCAATGGTAGGCGATGCGTTCGCGGCCGCTGCCCGGATGGCGGTCGACCGTGCCGCGCTCCAGGCCGTAGCGCTCGTAGAAGCGCTGCGCCGAGGTGTTGGTCACTGCAACGTGCAGCCGCCAGCCGGTTGGAATGCGCACGCAGGCCTCGTCGAGCAGCGCCTTGCCAAGGCCCTGGGCGCGCAGGTGCGGTTCCACGAAGAGCTGTGCCACGTACTCTCGCCGCTCCAGCAGCACCATGAACGCCAGCACCTGGCCCTCGCGTTCCGCCAGCACCACGTCGGCGGGCGGGCCGAACTCGGTGTGCACGCGATGCAGCCAGTGGCCGATGGGTTCGATGAAGGCTGCGCCGCGGTTGGCGGCAGTCCAGGCCCGTCGCCAGATGCCGGCCAGCACCATGTTCTCTTCTGCGGAACCTTCGCGCGACCGCAGGTGGAAGGCGGGAATTTGGGCGGCGGACATGCGGCTCATGATACGGCGCGAGTCCGCCCCGGTCGACCCGGGCCGCCGCTCAGGCGCGCAGGCTCTGCGCGTGGTGCGCGATGTGGTCGGCCATGAAGGTCTGGATGAAGTAGTAGCCGTGGTCATAGCCCGCGTGGCGGCGCAGCGTGAGCGGCTGGCCGGCGGCGAAGCAGGCCGCCTCGAACGCCTCGGGGTGCAATTGCTCCGCGAGGAATTTGTCGCTCAGCCCCTGGTCGATCAGGATGCCTTGCGGGTAAGGCGCGGCCACCTGCGACTTCATGAGCGCGCTGGCGTCGTGCGAGAGCCATTGCGCGCGGTCGTCGCCGGGCGCGCCCAGGTAGCCGGCGAAGGCCTTCTCGCCCCACGGGCACTGCGTGGGCGCGCAGATCGGCGCGAAGGCAGAGAGCGACTTGAAGCGCCCCGGATGCCGCAGCGCCAGCGTGAGCGCACCGTGGCCGCCCATCGAGTGGCCGAAGATGCCGACGCGATGGCCGTCGACGGCGAAGTGCGCGGCCACCAGCGGCAGCAGCTCGTGCACGATCCAGCTCTCCATGCGCCAGTGCGTGGCCCAGGGCTCGGCGAGCGCGTCGAGGTAGAAGCCCGCGCCGATGCCGAAGTCCCAGTTGTCCTTGGCGCCCGGAATGCGCTCCGCCTCGGCGCCGCGCGGGCTGGTGTCGGGCGCGATCAGCGCAATGCCCAGGCTCGCGGCCATGCGCTGCGCGCCGGCCTTCACCGCGAAGGTTTCTTCGTTGCAGGTCAGGCCCGCGAGGTAGAGCAGGGCGGGCACGGGGCCGTTCGCGGCCTGCGGCGGCAGGTAGACCGAGAAGCGCATCGGCAGGCCGATTTCGTGCGAGCGGTGCTCGTGGAAGCTCTGCACGCCGCCGAAGGCGTGATGCTCGGAAAGGGTCTTGGGTGTGTTGTCTGTCATGGGGTGTTGTTGCGCAACGCGGGGACCAGGTCGAGCACGGCATCGGCAAAGGTGCGCGGCGCTTCCTGCGGCATGTTGTGGCCCACGCCGGGCACGAGGCGGTGCGAGCGCGGGCCGGAAAAGCGGTGCGCGTGGGCCGACGCCTCCGCCGGCGGGCGCACGCCGTCGTCGATGCCGTCGAAGGTGATGGTCGGCACGGTGATGGCGGGCTGCGCCGCGAGCCGGCGCTCGATGTCCGCGTAGGCCGGGTCGCCCGGCACCAGGCCGAAGCGGTGGCGGTACGACTGGATCACCACGTCCACGAAGTCGGGGTGGTCGAATGCGGCGGCGCTGCGCTCGAAGGTGGCGTCGTCGAACTTCCAGGTCGGCGACCACAGCTTCCACAGCAGCTTCGTGAATGCCCTGCGGTCTTTCTCGAGGCCTGCGCGGCCGCGCTCGCTGTGGAAGTAGTACTGGTACCAGAGGCTGTGCTCGTTGGCCGGCGTGTCGGGCTCCATCGCCTTCGCGATGTTCTGGATGTTGTAGCTGTTGAAGGACACCAGCCCCGCCACGCGCTCCGGCCACAGCGCCGCGACCACGCAGGCGGCACGGCCGCCCCAGTCGTAGCCGGCCAGCACCGCGCGCTCGATCTTCAGCGCATCGAGCAGCGCCAGCAGGTCGGCGCCGAGTGCTGCCTGCTCGCCCGAACGCGGCGTGGCGTCGCTCAGGAAGCGCGTGGCGCCGTAGCCGCGCAGGTACGGCACGATCACGCGGCAGCCCTGTCCGGCCAGCATGGGCGCGACTTCCGCGTAAGTGTGGATGTCGTACGGAAAGCCGTGCATCAGCAGCACTGGCGGGCCGTCTGCCGGACCGGTCTCGAAGTACGCGACTTCGAGGACGCCGGCCTCGATCTTCTGCAAGGGCTCCATGCGTGTCATGGCCGGTGCCTCCGGGGCTTTTTAGTAGATGACCACGCCGCGGATGGACTCGCCGCGCTTCATGAGGTCGAAGCCCTGGTTGATGTCTTCCAGCGGCATGGTGTGGGTGATGAGGCTGTCGATGTCGATCTTGCCTTCCATGTACCAGTCGACGATCTTCGGCACGTCGGTGCGGCCCCGCGCGCCGCCGAAGGCCGAGCCTTCCCACTTGCGGCCGGTGACCAGCTGGAACGGCCGCGTGCTGATCTCCGCGCCGGCCTCGGCCACGCCGATGATGATGCTGCGGCCCCAGCCCTTGTGCGTGCATTCCAGCGCCTGGCGCATCACCTTGGTGTTGCCGATGCACTCGAAGCTGTAGTCGGCGCCGCCGTCGGTCAGCTGCACGATGGCATCGACGATGTTCTCGTGGTCCTTCGGGTTCAGGAAGTGCGTCATGCCGAACTTGCGGGCCATGGCTTCGCGCTCGGGGTTCAGGTCGATGCCGATGATCTTGTCGGCGCCCACCATCTTGGCGCCCTGGATCACGTTCAGGCCGATGCCGCCGAGGCCGAACACCACCACGTTGGCGCCGGCTTCCACCTTGGCGGTGAAGATCACCGCGCCGATGCCGGTGGTCACGCCGCAGCCGATGTAGCAGACCTTGTCGAAGGGCGCGTCCTCGCGGATCTTGGCCAGCGAGATCTCGGGCGCCACGGTGTAGTTGCTGAAGGTGCTGGTGCCCATGTAGTGGGCGATGGGCTTGCCGTCGAGGCTGAAGCGGCTGGTGCCGTCGGGCATCTGGCCCTTGCCCTGCGTGCCACGGATCAACTGGCACAGGTTGGTCTTGCGGCTCAGGCAGAACTTGCACTGGCGGCATTCGGGCGTGTACAGCGGAATGACGTGGTCGCCCTTCTTCAGGGTGGTGACGCCGGGGCCGACGTCGACCACGATGCCCGCGCCTTCATGGCCCAGGATGGCGGGGAAGATGCCTTCGGGGTCGGCGCCCGAGAGCGTGTAGTAGTCGGTGTGGCAGATGCCGGTGGCCTTGATCTCGACCAGCACTTCGCCGAATTTCGGGCCTTCGAGGTCCACGGTTTCGATGGTGAGCGGCGCTCCGGATTTCCACGCGACGGCGGCTTTGGTTTTCATGGTGTTGGGTTCTTCAGAAGGCGGGAGGGGTGAGGATACTCAGGCGGGGCCAGCGGGGAAGATACCCGACATGCCGATGAACCCGTGCACGTGGCGGACATTCCACACCCAGTTTCGCAGTGCGGGAAATTCGTCGAGCGAAATGCCGCCTTCGCCGGCCAGCGCCACGTACGGAAAGCAGGCAATGTCGGCAACGGTCGGCTCGGGCGCGGAGGCCAGCCAGCGCAGGCCCGCGCTGGCCTGTTCCGCCAGGTGGTCGTCGAGCACGCGGAACACGGCGCGCGCGCCGCCGCGGCAGGCCTCGATGTCCAGGTGGTGGTAGCCGAGCGCGTCGTGCAGCCGCGCGGCCGAGGCGGTACGGGTGATCTCGTCGGCGGTGGCGAGCCACATCGCGATCTGGCCGCGCAGCCTGGGGTCGCCGGGGTACCAGCGGCCCTGCGGGTCATAGCGGCTCGCGAGGTAGACCAGGATGGCCTGCGCATCGCGCAGCAGGAAGCCGTCGTCGTCGAGCACCGGCAGCTGGCCGAGCGGGTTGACCCTGGCCAGGAACGCGGCCGACTTGTGTTCGCGGCCCGGAAAGAAATCGACCGGCACCGTCTGGTATTCGACGCCGAGCCACGCCAGCATCTGCCGCACCTTGAAGCAGTTGCCCGACAGCGGGTAGTCGTACAGCTTCACGGTCATGCCGCCGCCCTCACGCCGAAGCGCATGCCGCGCTCGCGCAGCCAGCGCCGGTAGGTGACGGAGGAGGTGTCGCCGCGCGTCGGCGTCTCGGCGCGGCCTTCGAGCGGCATGCGCTTGAAGGCGTGGTTCTCCAGAATGGGCTTGTCCTGCCCGAAGATGGTGTGCTGGAAGGCGATGAGCTCCGCGTCGGTGGAGTCGTCGTCGAAGCAGGCGAGCATGGTGTGGGCGATGACATGCTCGTCGTCCACGGGCTGCAGGAAAAGGCCGATGGCGTCGAGCTGCCCTTCGCGGAAGCTCGACTTGTAGAGCATGGCCGAGAACGGCTGCATCACGCGGTACTTGTAGAGCACCTCGCTGCCTGAGCTGTCATGCGCGGCCGAGGCCCGGGGCTGCCAGAAGCGGCAGTCGGTGGCCCAGATCTCGCCGGTGGCGGGCTCGACCTGCACCTGGTATTGCGCCACCTCGGTGTGCGGCACCTTGCCGAGGTAGTCGGCATGCACGAAGGGAAAGTGCGCCATGTCCAGGAAGTTCTCGATCACGCGCAGGCCCGACACCGCCACGCCGATGCCGCCGCAGTCGATGGTGCGGCGGCCGGGCTCGCTGTATTCGGGAAAGTCGAACAACGGGCGCGCCGGTTTGCCGCTGGGGCAGGCCCAGAGGTAGCCGTAGCGCGACTGCACGGCCAACGCCCGGTCGCCGAGGCGGCACCGGGGCGTGCCGTCGGAGTCGTCGATCCACAGCTGCACGGTTTCCCCGAGCAGACGGGTGGTGCGGGGTGCGGCCGTGGCGGGGCCGATGACGAGCCAGTCGTCGAGCATGTTGGGGTCGTCGGTGACGAAGGGCATGGGATCTTTCAGCCGAGGGCTTCGATGTCGGCGCGCAGGCTGCGCGCGGCGGTGTGCAGGGCCTGCATGGCGAGGGAGCCCGGGGCGGCGTCTGTCCAGAGGTGGACGAAGGCGAGCCGGGGCTGGGCGTCGAGCACGAGCGCGGCGGCGGCCACCCCGTCGAGCTGGCCGCGCCAGGCGCCCGAGGCTGCTTCGGCGATCAAGCCGCGTTGCGCCAGTGCCGCTCGCACGGTGTCGGCGGGCGTGTTCACGGTCAGCGTGCGGCAGAAATGCCAGCCGGCGGGCACGGCGTCGGCCAGGGCCGGTGCCGCGGGCGTCGCCTCCGGCGACAGGCGGACCCAGAGCATTCCGGCAGCCTCCGCCGTCGCGAAGGTCCTGGCGCAGACATTGCGCGGCACCTGCATGGCCGGGTGCGCCGGGATGCGGGTGCATTGCCCGCTGCCGGCCGCGTACTGCCAGCCGTGGTACGCGCAGGCCAGGTGGTTGTCGACCACCTGGCCCAGCGTGAAGCGCACGCTGCGGTGCGGACAGCGGTTTTCCCAGGCCTGCGCGGTGCCGTCGGTGGCGCGCCAGAGCGCGAGTTCCTTGCCTTCGGCAAAGCCGGCGACGATGTTGTCGCCGGGGCGCAGGTCGGCCGAGCGCGCGACGGGGTGCCAGACGGCGGTGTTCTGTGTGTTCATGGCGGTGATACCGTACCGCTTCCCACGCACCGATGAAAGCCACATGGAGAGACGCTACTTTTCATTCCTGCAACGCCGGGCCGCATGAGCCGGATCGATCTTGCGCTGGTCGAGGCCTTCGTGCTGGTCGCGAAGAGCGGCAGCCTGACCAGGGCCGAAAGCCTGTCGGGCACGTCCAAGGCCACGCTGAGCAGGCAGCTCACGCGGCTCGAAGAGTTGCTGGGTGCCCAGCTGCTGCTGCGCAGCCCGCGCCGCATCGCGCTCACCGAGGCGGGGCGCGCCTTTCTGCTGCGCGGCGAGGGGCTGCTCGACGAAGTGACGGGCCGGCTCGAGGCGGCCAGCACGGAGATCCACGAGCTGACCACGGGCGTGTCGGGACGCCTCTCGCTGCTGTCGGACACGCAGTTCAGCACCTCCTTCGTCTGCCACGTGGTCAAGCTTTTCCTGGAATCGCACCCCGAGGTGCGCTGCCAGCTCGACGTGGCCAACGGCTTCCATGCCCCGCGGATCGGCGACGTCGACTGCTATGTCTGCGCCGAGCCGCCCGACGCGCCGAACCTCGTGGCCAAGCTGCTGGGGCGGCTGAACTACGGGCTCTACGCGAGCCCGCAGTACCTGGCGCGGCACGGTGCGCCGTCGTCGCCGGCTGAGTTGGCCGCGCACCAGTCCATCGTGATGAAGGAGCCTTCTTCGGGGCGTTCGCAGGTGCTGCTGGTGTCGGGCGCGCAGAGCTTTGCCTTCCAGCCTGAGCCAGCCTTCGAGACCAACGACCACTGGGTCATGAAGACCTTCTGCATCGACGGCCTGGGCATCGCGCTGCTGCCGGCCTTCTTCGTGCGGCCGGAGGTGGAGCAGGGCGTGCTCATGCCGGTGCTGCCGCAGTGGCAGCCCGAGCCGCGCCGCATCTACTGCGCCTACCAGCGCCAGCGCTACATGGGGCAGAAGCTGCGGGCCTTCGTCGACCTGATGGCGCGCTGCGTGGTCGACATCGACTCTTACAACTACTACGTCGGCTCATCGGCCGCGCGGCGCCGCAGGGTGGCCGCGAGACCATAATCGGCACCTGCCAGACCGACCCTCATTCATACAGCCATCATGAAGAAAATCCTCGTCCTCAACGGCCCCAACCTCAACCTGCTCGGCACGCGCGAGCCTGAACAGTACGGACGCGACACGCTGGCCGACGTCGAACGGCTGTGCAAGGAAACCGGCGCCAAGCACGGCGTGGAAATCGAATGCCGCCAGTCGAACCACGAAGGCGTGCTGATCGACTGGATCCAGGAGGCCGGCCGAGAGGTGGCGGCGGGCAACATGCTGGGCGTGGTGATGAACCCGGGCGCCTACACGCACACCTCGATCGCCCTGCACGACGCCATCAAGGGCGCGAGCGTGCCGCTGATCGAACTGCACATCTCGAACGTGCACGCGCGCGAGCAGTTCCGCCACCACTCGTACATTTCGCCGGCGGCGAAGGGGATCATCGTGGGCCTGGGCGTGAAGGGCTACACGCTCGCCATCGCGGCGCTGGTGCCCTGACTGCCCTGAACTAGTACTGCTGCTTCGGCGCCGCCGCCTTCCAGCTGCGGCTGACGCGGCCCTGGCTGTCGACGCTTTCCAGGTGCACGTCGAAGCCCCAGAGCCGCGCGACGTGCTTCAGCACCTCTTCGGCGCCGTCGTGCAGCGGCAGGTGGTTGCGCTGCGTATGGCGCAAGGTCAGCGAACGGTCGCCGCGCGTGGCCACGTTCCAGACCTGGATGTCGGGCTCGCGGCTGCCGATGTCGTACTGGCGTGACAGCGATTCGCGCAGCGCGTGGTAGCCGCTGTCGTCGTGGATGGCCGACACCTCCAGCTCCGACTCGCTCTGGAAATCGCGGATCGAGAACAGGCGCAGGTCGCGCATCGTCTTCGGGCTCAGGAACTGGCCGATGAAGCTCTCGTCCTTGAAGTTGCGCATGGCGTAGTCGAGCGTCTTGACCCAGTCGGTGTCCACGAAGTCGGGGAACCAGCGGCGGTCTTCCTCGGTCGGCTTCTCGCACACGCGGCGCAGGTCGGTCATCATCTTGAAGCCGAGCGCATACGGGTTGATGCCGCTGTAGGCGCGGTGCCCCACCGGCGGCTGGTAGATCACGCCGGTGTGCGAGCTGAGCCATTCCATCATGAAGCCGTCGGCGAGCTGGCCCCGGTCGTACATGGTGTTGAGCAGCGTGTAGTGCCAGAAGGTGGCCCAGCCTTCGTTCATGACCTGGGTCTGGCGCTGCGGGTAGAAGTACTGCGCGATCTTGCGCACGATGCGCACCACCTCGCGCTGCCAGGGTTCGAGCAGGGCGGCGTTCTTCTCGATGAAATACAGCAGGTTCTCCTGCGGCTCCGACGGGAAGCGCTTCGACGAATCGGCCTCGGCAGCCTGCTCGCTCTTGCGCGGCAGGGTGCGCCAGAGGTCGTTCACCTGCTGCTGCATGTGGCGCTCGCGTTCGGCGCGCTGGGCGCTTTCCTGCGCCAGCGAACGCTTCTGCGGACGGCGATAACGGTCGACGCCGTAGTTCATCAGCGCGTGGCAGGAGTCGAGCAGCTGCTCGACCGCATCGAGGCCGTGGCGCTCCTCGCATTCGGCGATGTAGTGCCGCGCGTAGACCAGGTAGTCGATGATGGACGAGGCATCCGTCCACATGCGAAACAGGTAGTTGCCCTTGAAGAAGCTGTTGTGGCCGTAGGCCGCATGCGCGATCACCAGGGCCTGCATGGCCATGGTGTTCTCTTCCATCAGATAGGCGATGCACGGATCGGAGTTGATGACGATCTCGTAGGCCAGCCCCATGTGGCCGCGCTTGTAGTTCTTCTCGGTCGAGATGAACTGTTTGCCGTACGACCAGTGGCGGTAGATCATGGGCATGCCCACGCTGGCGTAGGCGTCCATCATCTGCTCGGCCGTGATGACCTCGAGCTGGTTCGGGTACACGTCGAGGCCGTAGCTCCTGGCCGTCTTGGCGATCTCGGCGTGGTAGGTCTCGATGAGTTCGAAGGTCCAGTCGGAGGGGCTGGGCAGGCGTTCGTGAACACGGTCGGTGATCATGATGTCACCCCTTCCTTCTTGAACAGGTCGCGGAAGACCGGATAGATATCCTGCGCGTCGGACACCTTGCGCATCGCGAAGTTGGGCTGCACGCCTTCGAGCTGCTGGTACTCCTGCCACAGGTTCTGCTCGGTCTCGGCCACCTGCACGTAGGCGTAGTAGCGCACCACGGGCAGGATGTTGTCGACCAGCAGCTCGCGGCAGCGGCCGCTGTCCTGGTGCCAGTTGTCGCCGTCGCTGGCCTGCGCGCCGTACACGTTCCACTCGCCGCTGGGGTAGCGCGCCTTGATGATCTCGTCCATCAGCACGAGCGCGCTCGACACCACGGTGCCGCCCGTTTCCGTGGCGTGGAAGAACTCTTCCTCGGTCACCTCCTGCGCCTGCGTGTGGTGGCGCAGGAACACGAGGTCGATCTTCTCGTAGTGCCGCGTGAGGAACATGTACAGCAGCATGAAGAAGCGCTTGGCCATGTCCTTGCGCGCCTCGTCCATGGAGCCCGACACGTCCATCAGGCAGAACATCACCGCCTTGGCGCTGGGCACGGGCGTCTTCACGCGGTTGCGGTAGCGCAGGTCGATCGGGTCGATGTAGGGCACGTGCCGCATGGTGCGGCGCAGCTCGGCGATGCGCTCCTCGGTCTCGCGGATCTCGTTCTGCACGAGGGCCTGCGCGGCCTGCGGATGCTGCTTCAGCTGCTCGAGGTGCGCCTCCAGGCGCTTGAGTTCCTTGCGCGGCTCGCCGCCCAGCGCGATGCGGCGGGCGAGGGCGCCGCGCATCGAGCGCACCACGTGCAGGTTGTTGGGGGAGCCGTCGCTGGTGAAGCCGGCGCGGTGGCTCTTCCACTCGGGCACGTCGGCGATCTGCGTGCGAATGAGGTGCGGCAGCGCGAGGTCGTCGAAGAAGACGCGCATGAACTCCTCGCGCGTGAGGCGGAAGACGAAGTCGTCCTCGCCTTCGCCGCCGTCGCTGGCTTCCCCGCTGCCGGAGCCGCCGCCGCCCCCGCCTTCGGGGCGCTTGATGCGGTCGCCCTTCAGGTATTCCTGGTTGCCCGGGTGCACGTATTCGCGGTCGCCGCCACGCGCATGGCCGAACACGGGCTCGGACACATCGTGGCGCGGCAGGGTCACGTCTTCGCCTTGCTCCAGTTCGCGGATGTTGCGCCCGCTGACGGCGCGCCTCACCGCTTCCTGGATCTGCCCCTTGTAGCGCCTGAGAAAGCGCTCTCGGTTGCCAATGGACTTGTTCTTGCCCGATAGCCGGCGGTCGATGATCTGCTGCAGGATGGCCACGATGTCTGCTCCCTTAATGACGGATCACGCATTCCTTCGTGAAACGCCGTGGAACCGGCTTTGCCGGGCCGCTGGCGTTGCCCCCTGCAAGGGGGGCGGCGAAGCGACACGAAGTGCGCGAAGCCTGGGGGTGTGCCATATCAAGAGCTTTTGCGCACCCGCAGATACCACTCGCAGAGCAGGCGCACCTGCTTGGCGGTGTAGCCCTTCTCCACCATGCGCGTCACGAAGTCCTCGTGCTTCTTCTGCTCGTCGGCGCTGCTCTTGGTGTTGAAGCTGATCACCGGCAGGAGCTCCTCGGTGTTGGAGAACATCTTCTTCTCGATCACCGCGCGCAGCTTCTCGTAGCTGGTCCACGCCGGGTTGCGCCCCGCGTTGCCGGCCCGTGCGCGCAGCACGAAGTTGACGATCTCGTTGCGGAAGTCCTTCGGGTTGCCGATGCCTGCAGGCCGCTCGATCTTCTCGAGTTCGGCGTTGAGCGAGGCGCGGTCGAACACTTCGCCGGTGTCCACGTCGCGGAACTCCTGGTCCTGGATCCAGTAGTCGGCGTAGGTCACGTAGCGGTCGAAGATGTTCTGGCCGTACTCGCTGTAGCTCTCCAGGTAGGCGGTCTGGATCTCCTTGCCGATGAACTCGGCGTAGCGCGGCGCCAGTAGCTCCTTGATGTAGCTGATGTACTTCTGCTCGACCTCGGGCGCGAACTGCTCGCGTTCGATCTGCTGCTCTAGCACGTACATCAGGTGCACCGGGTTCGCGGCCACTTCGGAGCTGTCGAAGTTGAAGACCTTGGAGATGATCTTGAAGGCGAAGCGCGTGGAGACGCCGCTCATGCCCTCGTCGACGCCCGCGTAGTCGCGGTACTCCTGGATCGACTTGGCCTTGGGATCGGTGTCCTTGAGGTTCTCGCCGTCGTACACCTGCATCTTGCTGAAGGTGCTGGAGTTCTCGGGCTCCTTCAGGCGCGTGAGCACCGAGAGCTGGGCCATCATGCGCAGCGTTCCCGGGGCGCAGGGTGCCTTGGCGAGCGACGAATTGCGCACGAGCTTCTCGTAGATCTTGATCTCTTCGGAGGCGCGCAGGCAGTAGGGCACCTTGACGATGTAGATCCGATCGAGGAAAGCCTCGTTGTTCTTGTTGTTGCGGAAGGCCTTCCACTCGCTCTCGTTGCTGTGCGCGAGCACGATGCCGTCGAAGGGGATGGCGCCGAAGCCTTCCGTCCCCTTGAAGTTGCTTTCCTGCGTGGCCGTGAGCAGCGGATGCAGCACCTTGATGGGCGCCTTGAACATTTCCACGAACTCCAGCAGCCCCTGGTTGGCCAGGCACAGGCCGCCGGAGTAGGCGTATGCGTCGGGGTCGTCCTGGGCGTAGGTCTCGAGCTTGCGGATGTCGACCTTGCCGACCAGCGAGGAGATGTCCTGGTTGTTCTCGTCGCCGGGCTCGGTCTTGGCGACGGCGATCTGCCGCAGCACGGACGGGTAGCGCTTGACGACCTTGAACTGGCGGATGTCGCCGCCGTACTCCTCGAGCCGCTTGACGGCCCAGGGCGAGAGGATCCGGTTCAGGTAGCGGCGGGGGATGCCGTATTCCTTTTCGAGGATCTCGCCGTCTTCCAGCGCGTCGAAGAGGCCGAGCGGGGATTCGTTGACCGGCGAACCCTGTATCGCGTAGAACGGCACGTGCTCCATGAGCTGCTTCAGGCGCTCCGCGATGGAGCTCTTGCCGCCACCCACCGGGCCCAGCAGGTAAAGGATCTGCTTCTTTTCTTCCAGTCCCTGCGCGGCGTGGCGGAAATAGGACACCACCTGTTCTATGGCGTCTTCCATGCCGTAGAACTCCTTGAACGCCGGGTAGATCTTGATGACCTTGTTGGCGAAGATGCGCGACAGACGGGGGTCGTTGCGCGTGTCTACCAACTCCGGCTCGCCGATAGCCTTGAGCATTCGCTCGGAGGCCGTGGCATACGCGGTGGGATCGCGCTTGCAGATGTCAAGGTAGTCCTGCAGCGAGATGACTTCCTCGCGTGTGCGCTCGTAGCGGGCGGCAAAGTTGCTGATCACATCCATGGTCACGCCTCCATCAAGAGTCAGTGGGCTTTTGGCCCGATGGCGTGCAACAAAGGCTTTGCGCAACATTTAAGGTGTGCCTGCCCTTGGCTGCATGCCGCGGAAAACTCCCTTACAACAATCTGCTAACAATCAGCATAAAGCAAAGATTGAACCCGGCAAATCATTTGTTAATTCAGAACCACGCTATCAAGTAAAGTTCCGCGAAAAACAAGGAACAAATTTCCGGATTTCGGCTAAATTCAAGGGCTGACTTTTTGATTTTCTCCGGGTGAAAACGCCTATGTCGAACGGCCATTGGCCGTTTTTGATTTTTCTCCGGGAAAAACTCGCCTATTGAGCTTCAAGTCTCAAAAAAACCTGCCTTCTTCTGCAATAACGCGCGATCTGCCGTTTGGTTTATTGCTCTAACAAAAAAATATAAAAGCAATCCTCGCGCCACCTCGCGATAGGCGGTTTGCGCCAACCGGCGTGGGAACGCCGCCCGTGCCCGCACCAACTTGGTGATCCATGAAAGACAAAGGGCCGCGATCGCGGCCCTTGCAGTGGATGTGGTGCGGTCATGTCACCGCGGCGGCATCGAGTTCAGCTGAAGAACTCCTTCGCCTTGTCGAACCATCCCTTGTCGGTCGGGCTGTGCTTCTCGCCGCCCTTCTTGAGAGAGTCGTCGAGGTCCTTCAGCAGCTTGCGCTGGAACTCGGTGAGCTTCACGGGCGTCTCTACGCGCACGTGGCAGTACAGGTCGCCGGGGTAGCTCGAGTTCACGCCCTTGATGCCCTTGCCGCGCAGGCGGAACTGCTTGCCGCTCTGCGTGCCTTCGGGAATGTCGATGGCTGCCGCGCCCTTGAGCGTGGGCACGTTGATCTCGCCGCCCAGCGCTGCCGTGGTCATGCTCACCGGCACCACGCAGTGCAGGTTGTCGCCGTCGCGCTCGAAGATGTCGTGCTTCTTGAGGCGGATCTCGATGTACAGGTCGCCCGGCGGGCCGCCGTTGACGCCCGGCTCGCCGCTGCCGGTGACGCGCATGCGCTGGCCGTCGTCGATGCCCGCGCGGATCTTCACTTCGAGCGTCTTGTTGCGCTTGATCTTGCCCTGGCCATGGCATGCGGTGCAGGGCTCGGGAATGATCTTGCCGCTGCCGTGGCAGGTGGGGCAGGTCTGCTGCACGCTGAAGAAGCCCTGGCGCATCTGCACGGCGCCCGCGCCGTGGCAGGTGGTGCAGGTGATGGGCTTGGTGCCGGGCTTTGCGCCCGAGCCGTGGCAGGTGTCGCACTCGTCCCAGGTCGGGATGCGGATCTCGGTCGTCTTGCCTTCCGCGGCTTCCTCGAGCGTGATCTCCATCGCGTAGCTGAGGTCGCTGCCGCGGAACACCTGGCGCCCGCTGCTGGTGCGGCCGCGGCCGCCGCCGCCGAACACGTCGCCGAAGATGTCGCCGAAGGCTTCCGCGAAGCCGCCGAAGCCTTCCGCGCCCGGACCGCCGCGCATGTTGGGGTCGACGCCGGCGTGGCCGTACTGGTCGTAGGCTGCGCGCTTCTGTCCGTCGGACAGCATTTCGTAGGCTTCCTTCACCTCCTTGAACTTGGCCTCGGCGTCCTTTGCGGTGTCGCCGTGGTTGCGGTCCGGGTGGTGCTTCATCGCGAGCTTGCGATAAGCCTTCTTGATTTCGTCCTCGCTCGCGTTCTTGGGGACGCCGAGGGTTTCGTAGTAGTCGCGTTTGGTGGCCATGGCAGGTCGGTCAGCAGATCAGGGAAGCAGCGGGAACTCGGGTAACTTGAAGCGAGAAAGGCTGGAGCACCTGCGCAGGTGTTCCAGCCTTGCCGAAGGGTCTGAAGATCAGCCCTTCTTGACTTCCTTGACTTCGGCGTCGACCACGTTGTCGTCTGCCTGCGCATGTGCGCCGGCTTCCGCGCCCGCCGGACCCGAAGCTGCCGAGGCGCCGGCCGCGGCCTGCGATTCGGCATACATCTTCTCGCCGAGCTTCTGGCTCGCGGTCATCAGCGTGTTGGTCTTTTCCTCGATCGCGGCCTTGTCTTCACCCTTGAGGGCTTCTTCCAGGTCCTTGATCGCGGCTTCGATCGCATCCTTCTCGGCGGCTTCCAGGCTGGCGCCGTGCTCGCCCAGCGACTTCTTCACGCTGTGGACCATGGCTTCGCCCTGGTTGCGGGCCTGCACGATCTCGAGCTTCTTCTTGTCGTCGGCCGCGTTCAGCTCGGCGTCCTTCACCATCTTCTGGATCTCGTCTTCGCTCAGGCCCGAGTTCGCCTTGATGGTGATCTTGTTTTCCTTGCCGGTGCCCTTGTCCTTGGCGCCGACGTGCAGGATGCCGTTGGCGTCGATGTCGAAGCTCACCTCGATCTGCGGCGTGCCGCGCGATGCCGGCGGAATGCCTTCGAGGTTGAACTCGCCGAGCAGCTTGTTGCCCGAGGCGATGTCGCGCTCGCCCTGGAACACCTTGATGGTCACGGCCGGCTGGTTGTCCTCGGCGGTCGAAAAGGTCTGCGCGAACTTCGTCGGGATGGTCGTGTTCTTGGCGATCATCTTCGTCATCACGCCGCCCATGGTCTCGATGCCCAGCGACAGCGGGGTCACGTCGAGCAGCAGCACGTCCTTGCGGTCGCCCGAGAGCACCTGGCCCTGGATCGCGGCGCCGACGGCCACGGCTTCGTCGGGGTTCACGTCCTTGCGCGGTTCCTTGCCGAAGAAGGCCTTCACCTTGTCCTGCACCTTGGGCATGCGGGTCATGCCGCCGACCAGGATCACGTCGTTGATGTCGCCCACGCTGATGCCGGCGTCCTTGATGGCCAGGCGGCAGGGAGCGATGGTGCGCTCGATCAGCTCGTCGACCAGGCTTTCGAGCTTGGCGCGGGTGAGCTTGATGTTCAGGTGCTTCGGACCCGTGGCATCGGCCGTGATGTAGGGCAGGTTGATGTCGGTCTGCGCGCTGTTCGACAGTTCGATCTTGGCCTTTTCAGCGGCTTCCTTCAGGCGCTGCAGGGCCAGCACGTCCTTGCTCAGGTCGACGCCCTGTTCCTTTTTGAACTCGCCGATGATGTAGTCGATGATGCGCTGGTCGAAGTCTTCGCCGCCCAGGAAGGTGTCGCCGTTGGTCGACAGCACTTCGAACTGCTTTTCGCCGTCGACGTCGGCGATCTCGATGATCGACACGTCGAAGGTACCGCCGCCGAGGTCATACACGGCGATCTTGCGGTCGGCCTTGTCCTGCTTGTCCAGGCCGAAGGCCAGGGCGGCAGCGGTGGGCTCGTTGATGATGCGCTTGACGTCGAGGCCCGCGATGCGGCCGGCGTCCTTGGTGGCCTGGCGCTGGGCGTCGTTGAAGTAGGCCGGCACCGTGATCACGGCTTCGGTCACGGTCTCGCCGAGGTAGTCTTCGGCGGTCTTCTTCATCTTGCGCAGGATGTCGGCGCTGACCTGCTGCGGGGCCATCTTCTTGCCGCGCACTTCCACCCATGCGTCGCCGTTGTCGGCCTTGGCGATGGTGTAGGGCATCAGGTCGATGTCCTTCTGGACTTCCTTTTCCTCGAACTTGCGCCCGATCAGGCGCTTGATCGCGTACAGCGTGTTCTTGGGGTTGGTGACGGCCTGGCGCTTGGCCGAGGCACCGACCAGCACTTCACCGTCTTCCTGGTACGCGACGATCGACGGCGTGGTGCGCGCACCTTCCGAGTTCTCGATCACACGCGTGGTGTTGCCTTCCATGATCGACACGCACGAGTTGGTGGTGCCGAGGTCGATGCCGATGATCTTTGCCATGTTCTTACTCCTGAAAGCCTGAAAAATATGTTGTTATGAACTTGTGGATAACCCGTCGCGATTCAAGGCATGAAGCGGGGATTTCCTGTGGGAATCTTGTGTGCGGGTGTTGGCTGGGGCCAATTACTTCGGCGCGCTGACCGTGACCAGCGCCGGGCGCAGCACGCGCTCGTTGATGGTGTAGCCCTTCTGCAGGACGGTCACCACCGTGTTCGGCTCCTGGTCGGCGGGCACCACCGAGATGGCCTGGTGCTGGTGCGGGTCGAACCTGGTGCCGGGGGCGGGGGTCACTTCGATCACCTTGTTGCGTTCGAGCGCGCTCTTGAGCTGGCGCAGCGTGGCTTCGGCGCCTTCGCGGATCTGCTCAGGCGTGGCGTCCTTGACGGCCAGGCCGGCTTCGAGGCTGTCGGTCACCGGCAGCAGGCTTTCGGCAAAGGCCTCGACGGCGAACTTGCGGGCCTTGGAGACTTCCTCGTCGGCGCGGCGGCGGGCGTTCTGCACGTCGGCCTGGGCGCGCAGGTACTGGTCGGCCAGTTCGGCGTTCTTGGCCTGCAGGGCAGCCAGCTCGCCTTGGGCCTGCGCCAGTGCGGCGAGGGCATCGGCTTCGTTGGCGGCTTGCGCGGCCTCCAGTTCTTCGGGGCTTGGCTCGCCTTGCAGCATTTGCGAATTCTGTGCGGATTGTTGCGGGTCAGACATTTTTCAAAGAACCGGCGTGAGCCGGAAAACAAACGATAGCCAGCCACTTGGGGCTGGCCAGAAGCATTTCAAGCGAAAAAAAGCAGCAAAAAGCGCCGCGCAGGCATGAAAAAGGCCCGAAAACGGGCCTTGGGGCCGTCGGCGCGAACGCTCAGTGCGCGTCGAGCAGCTCTACGTCGAACTTGAGCGTGGCGTTCGGGGGGATCACGCCGCCGGCGCCGCGGGCGCCGTAGCCCAGCGATGCGGGGATGATCAGCGTGCGCTTGCCGCCGATCTTCATGCCGGCCACGCCTTCGTCCCAGCCCTTGATGACCTGGCCGGCACCCAGCGAGAACGCGAACGGGTCGTTGCGGTCGCGGCTGGAGTCGAACTTGGCGCCCTGGGTGCCGTCGTTGTAGAGCCAGCCGGTGTAGTGCACGTGCACGTGCTGGCCAGCCTTGGCTTCGGCGCCGGTGCCGACTTCGGTGTCTTCGTATTGCAGGCCGGAGGGGGTGGTGGGCATGGGAAACGCTCCTTGCGTCGATGTGAGAAGAATGAATCGAAGGCGCGGAGTTTAACGAGGCCGGATTCGCCCGGCCTGTCGTCTGTCAGCCGTGGCTGGTGTCGTCGCCGGGCTGCGCGGGTGTGGGAGCGGGCGCCGCGGCCGGGGTTTGCGGTTCAGGCGCCGGGACGGCAGCGGCGGGTGCGGGGACTGCCTGCGCAGCGGGTGCCGCCGCCTTCTTGATCTGCCCCAGCTGCCACTTGCCGGCAAACGCCTGCAGGTCGGACAGCCGCTTGAGCAGGTCCTGTCCGCTGAGCGTGAGGCTGTAGCCGTCGCTGCCGTGGCCGACGATGCCGGCCTCGCGCAGTTCCTTGATGCGGGTATTGAGCGTGTTGGGAGTGATGCCGCCCACGCTGTCCTGCAGCAGGCGGAAAGTCTGGGCATGACCGTCGCGCAGCGCCCAGAGCACGCGCAGTGCGTAGCGGGCTTCGAGCAGGGCGAGCAGCTGGCTGACGGCTGCGTTTTCCTTGGTACTCATCGACATCATCTCCTCGAAGCTGGGCGGGCCGCCGACCTGGGGGCAGGGGCGATGGCGCGCGTTCTCTTGTATGTGGTTATGAACCGTCAGGGTGGCAGACGACTATAGCGCAAAGGATCGTGATGCTACTAGTTTTATAGCTGCGAACGCAAGCGGCATGCGGGTTGTGAGACAAAGCCTCACAAATTGGAGTAATTGGCCATGGCTTCGCCCAGCCGGATCGCGCGCCCTGGGGACCACGCCGGGTTGAACGCCAGCGCAGGCGCCGGGAACAGCATGACGACCGTCGAGCCGAGCAAGAAACGGCCCATCTCGTCGCCCTTGCGGATGTCGATCTGCTGGTCGTTGTAGCTCCACTCGCGCAGTTCGCCCACGCGCGGCGGATTGACCACGCCGTGCCATACCGTGGCCATGCTGCCGACGATGGTGGCGCCCACCAGCACCAGCACGAAGGGGCCGTGCGCCGACTCGAACACGCACACCACGCGCTCGTTGCGCGCGAAGAGGCCGGGCACGCCGCGCGCCGTGGTCGGGTTCACCGAGAACAGGTCGCCCGGCACGTGGATCATGCGCACCAGCCGACCGTCGCAGGGCATGTGGATGCGGTGGTAGTCCTTCGGGCTCAGGTAGAGGGTCGCGAAACTGCCGTGCGCGAACTTGGCCGCCAGCGTGGCGTCGCCGCCGACCAGCGCGGTGGTCGTGTAGTTGTGGCCCTTGGCCTGGAAGATCTGGTCGCCCTGGATCGGGCCGAACTGGCTGATCGCGCCGTCCACCGGGCAGGTCAGGTCGGCCTGCGCGAGCGGGCGCACGCCCGGCTTGAGCTCGCGCGTGAAGAACTGGTTGAAGCTCTTGTAGTGCTCGATGTCCGACTCGAGCGCCTCGCCCATGTCCACGCCGTACTTGGCCACGAAACGCCGGATGATCCACGTCGTGACCGCCCCCCGCTCCTTGCCCGCGACCCAGCCGGCGAAATTGGTCAGGGCCTGCTTGGGGAACAGGTATTGGGGCAGTACGGCGGAGCGGTCGGACACGTGGTGGGGGCCTGGAATGCGAATTGGAGGGGCATTCTATAAAGGGCTTCCCGGGCGGGGCCTAGGAAGCTTCCCTCGGTATTGGCCACGCGGGCCACCGGCGCGGCGTTGCGTGCTAGTCGGCCTTGATTCCCGCGGCCTTGATCACCTGCGCCCACTTTTCCACTTCGGCCTTCTGGAAGGCCGCGATCTGCGTGGTCGTCAGGTCGGCCGGCTCCATGCCGAAGCCCTTGAGCTTGTCCTGCATCTCGGGTGTCGCGAGGATCTTGCGGATCTCGGTGTGCAGCCGGTCGACCACGGGCGCCGGCGTGGCGGCGGGCACGAAGATCGCCTGCCACGACACCACTTCGAAGTCCTTCAGGCCCGGCAGGCCCGACTCCGCGATCGTCGGCACGTCGGGCAGCGAGGCCAGCCGCTTCGACGACGTCACCGCGATGGCGCGCAGCTTGCCGCTCTGGATGTGCGGGCCGGCCACCACCGTGGTGTCGAACATCATGTCGACCTGGCCGCCGATCGCGTCCTGGATCGCCGGGCCGCTGCCCTTGTACGGAATGTGCGTGAACTTCACGCCCGACTTGTAGGCCAGCAGTTCGAGCGCCAGGTGCTGCGACGTGCCCGTGCCCGCCGAGGCCGACGACAGCCCGCCCGACTTGGCCTTGCTGGCCTCCAGGATGTCCTTCAGCGTCTTGTACGGGCTGTTCTGGCTCACCACCAGCACCACCGGGTTGGTGCCGATCAGCGTCACCGGCGCGAACGACTTGATCGGGTCGTAGCCGATCTTGGGATACAGGCTCACGTTGATGGCGTGCGAGCTGATCGTGCCGCCCACCAGCGTGAAGCCGTCCGGCGCGGCGCGTGCGCCGACCTCCGAACCCACGCTGCCGCCGGCGCCGCCCTTGTTGTCGATGATCACGCTCGTGCCCAGCACCGGGCCGAGCTTCTGCGCGATGAGCCGGCCCAGCACGTCGGTCGTGCCGCCCGCGGGAAAGGGCACGAGGTAGGTGATGGCCTTGCCCGTCGGCCAGTTGCCGCCGCCCTGCGCGAAGGCTGCCGGAAGACCGGCGGCGAGCGAAGAGGCGAGGGCGGTGCGGATGAGTGTGCGGCGTTGCATGGTCTTGTCTCCTTGGATTTCAGCGCGGCTCAGGGCTTGATGCCGAGCTTGGTGATCAGCGCCTTGAAGTACTCGTTGTCCTTGGCCAGCGTTTCCTTGAAGGCGGCGCCGTCGGTGTAGGCGTAGCCCAGGTTCTGCTTGTCCATCACCTCGCGCAGCAGCGGCTCCTTGGCGGTCTTCGCGGCGATGTCGCGCAGCTTGGCCATCACTTCGGGTGGCGTGTTCTTCGGCGCGCCGAGGCCGCGCCAGGTGCCGATGGAAATGTCGATGCCGCGCTCCTTGGCGGTCGGCACCTTGTCGAAGGCGGCCAGGCGCTTGTCAGCCATCACCATCAGCATCTTGAGCTTGCCGGCCTGAACGTAGGTCGACACCTCGGCCGGGCTCACGGCCACCGCGTCGACGTGGCCGCCGAGCAGCGCCAGCACGGCCGGGCCCGCGCCCTGGAACGGAATGTGGTTGAACCTGGCGCCGGTCTTGTCCTCCAGCGCCGACGCGGCCAGGTGCCAGATCGAGCCGGTGCCCGAGTTGCCCACGCCCAGCTCGCCCGGCTTCTTCTTGGCCGCGGCCAGGAATTCCTCGATGGTGTTGTAGGGCGAGTCGGCCTTCACCGTGATGGCGGCCGGGTCGGCGTTGAGCTGCGCGATCGGCTGGAAGTCGTCGTAGTTGAACTTGGCCAGGCCCAGGTGCGGCAGCGTCAGCAGCTCGACCGTGAGCACGGCCAGCTTGTAGCCGTCGGGCCGCGAATGGATCACCTCGTTCCAGCCGATGGCGCCGCCGGCGCCGGGGCGGTTCACGATCACGATGCTCTCGGACATGTGCTTGCGGCTCGCGTCGGCGAAGGCGCGGGCCAGCGCGTCGGTGCCGCCGCCGGGCTGGTAGGGCACGACCAGCTCGACCGTGTGGTTCGGGTAGTCGTTGCCGGCTGCTTGCGCGGCGGGCGCCGCAAGGCCGAATGCAAGGCCGACCGCGCCCGAGAGGGCCGCGAGCTTGCGCAGGAATTTCGTCGTCATCTGTCTCGTCTCCGTTGTTCGTCTTGCTGTTGCTGGAAAAAAGCGTTCGCGGTCAGGGCATGTACTGCCCCCCGTTCACTTCGATCACCTGCCCCGTGACATAGCCCGAGAGCTGGTCCGAGGCGAGATACAGGAAAGCGCCGACACACTCCTCGGGCTCGCCGAGGCGGCCCATGGGAATGCTGGCGCGGAAGTTGTCGAGCATCGCGGGCGTCGAGAAGCGGTCCTGGAACGGCGTCTGAATGACGCCCGGCGCCACCGCGTTCACGCGGATGCGGTCGCCCACCAGTTCCTTCGCAAGGCCGTGCGTGGCCGTGCTCACGAAGCCCTTGGAGCCCGCGTACAGGTACGCGGCCGGCCCGCCGCCGGTGCGCGCCGCGACGGAGGTCACGTTGATGATGTTGCCGCCGCCCTGCGAGCGCATCAGCGGCACCACCTCGCGGCAATAGGCGAGCACCGAGCGCGCGTTGATGTGCATCACCTCGTCGAACAGCGCGTCGTCGAACTCGGCGATGGGCACGCGCTTGACCAGGCTGCCGGCGTTGTTGACCAGCACGTCGATGCCGCCGAACTCGGCCACCGTCTGCTTCACGCTGTCGCGGATCGCGCCGGTGTCGCGCACGTCGGCCTTCACGGCCACTGCCGCGCCGCCCGCCGCGCGGATGGTCTCGACCACCTGGTTGGCCGCGGCCGCCGAGCTGTTGTAGTGCACCGCCACGCGCATGCCGCGCGCCGCGAACGCAATGGCCACCGCAGCGCCGATGCCGGTGCTGGCACCGGTGACGAGGGCTGTCTTGTCCTTGAGGTCTTCCATGTGTGTGCTCCGTACGGGTTGTTCAGGTCACCGGCGCCGGGTTGAAAAGCACCAGCGCGTTGTGCAGCTTCCAGTGCTCGGCCCAGGTCTTCTTGCGGCCGCTGGCCACGTCGAGCATCAGGTGGAACATCTCCCAGCCGATGTCTTCGATGGTGGCCTCGCCGTCGGCGATGCGGCCCGCGTTCACGTCCATCAGGTCGTGCCAGCGGCGCGCCAGGTCGCTGCGCGTGGCGACCTTGATGACCGGCACTTCGGCCAGCCCGTAAGGCGTGCCGCGGCCGGTGGTGAACACATGCAGGTTGATGCCGGCCGCCAGCTGCAGCGTGCCGCAGATGAAGTCGCTGGCCGGCGTGGCCGCGTAGATCAGGCCCTTCTGCGTGGCTTTCTCGCCCGGCGCCAGCACGCCGGTGATCGGCGCCGAGCCCGACTTGACGATGGAGCCCATCGCCTTCTCGACGATGTTCGACAGGCCGCCTTTCTTGTTGCCCGGCGTGGTGTTGGCGCTGCGGTCGACGCGGCCCTTCTGCAGGTAGGCGTCGTACCAGGCCATCTCGCGGATCATGGCTTCGGCCACCTCCGGCGTGGAGGCGCGCGAGGTGAGCTGGTCGATGCCGTCGCGCACCTCGGTCACTTCCGAGAACATGACCGTGGCGCCCGCGCGCACCAGCAGGTCGGTGCAGAAGCCCACGGCGGGGTTCGCGGTGACGCCGGAGAACGCGTCGCTGCCGCCGCACTGCACGCCCACCACCAGTTCGCTGGCCGGCACGGTCTCGCGGCGGCGTGCGTTCAGGCGCGCCAGGTGCACCTCGGCCTGCCGCATGACCGAATCGATCATCGACATGAAGCCGATGTGCTCGTCGTCCTGCAGGCAGACCACGTCGAGTTCCGCCTCGCCTTCGGCTTCACCGCGCTTGTCGACGATGGGAATGCTGCCCGGCGGCAGGAGCCGCTCGGGCTGCAGCTTCTCGCAGCCCAGGCTCACCACCATCACCTCGCCGCCGAAGTTCGGGTTGAGGCTGATGTTGCGCAGCGTGCGAATCGGCACGATGGCGTCGGGCGCGTCGATGGCCACGCCGCAGCCATAGCCGTGCGCCAGCGCCACCACGTCGTCCACGTTCGGGTACCTGGGCAGCAGCTCGGCCTTGATGCGCTGCACCGCGAAGTCGATCACGCCGGCCACGCATTGCACCGTCTCGGTGATGGCGAGGATGTTGCGCGAGCCCACCGAGCCGTCGGCGTTGCGGTAGCCCTCGAAGGTGTAGCCCTCCAGCGGCGGCAGGGCGGGGGGCTTGACGGTCGCGATGGGCAGGCCGTCGAGCTCGGGCGCCAGCGGCATGCGCATCACGCGCTCGTGCACCCAGCTGCCGCGCGGCAGCGCCTTCTGCGCATAGCCGATCACCACGTCGTAGCGGCGGATGGCGTCGCCTTCGGCCAGGTCGACCAGCGCGACCTTGTGGCCCTGGGGTACGTTGTCCACCAGCCGCAGGCCGTCGGCGAATTCGGCGCCGGCCTTCAGCCCGCCATCGTTGGCGACGATGGCCACGTTGTCGTTGGCGTGGATGCGGATGTAGAGCGGTGGACGTGAGCTTTCGGGCATCGCGGTTTCCTTTGCTTACTTCACCACCATGAACATGCTGGGCAGCCAGGTCGAGAAGGCTGGCACGAATGTGACCACCCCGAGCGCAAAGATCAATGCCCCATAGAACGGCCAGATGGTGCGCATCACCGTTCCCACCGAAACACCGCCGATCGCGCAGCCGACGAATTGCGTCGTGCCCACGGGCGGCGTGTTCAGGCCCAGCGCGCAGTTGATCAGCATCACGATGCCGAACTGCACCGAGGTCATGCCGTAGTGCTGGGCGATGGGCAGGAAGATCGGCGTGCACAGCAGGATGGTGGCTGCCATGTCCAGGAAGGTGCCGAGCACGAACAGGATGATGTTGATCAGCAGGAAGATCACCCAGGGCGTGCTCGTCACCTGCGACAGCATCTGGCCCGTGAGCTCGGCCACGCCATACAGGCTGATGAGGTAGCCGAAGGTGCTGGAGATGCCGATCAGCAGCAGGATCACGCCGGTGGTGCGCACCGCCTTCGAGGCCGCCTTGATGAAGTGTTCCCACTTCAGCGTGCGGTACACGAAGATCGTGAGGCCCAGCGCATACAGCACGGCCACCGCGGCCGATTCGGTGGCCGTGAACACGCCCGAAAGAATGCCCCCCAGGATCAGCACCACGATGAACAGGCCCGGCAGCGCCGCCGCGAACGAGCGCGCCACGATGGACCAGCCCGGGAAGCTGCCGGCCGGATAGCCGCGCTTCACCGCCACCAGGTAGGCGGCTGCGAGGTTGCTGATGGTGAGCACGGCGGCCGGCAGCAGGGCCGCCAGGATCAGCGCCGCGATCGACACCTTGCCGCCGGCTGCGAGCGAATAGATGATCAGGTTGTGGCTGGTGGGCATCAGCGCGCCGACCAGCGCCGCATGGGTGGTCACGTTGACTGCGTAGTCGGCGTGATAGCCCTCCTTCTTCATCATCGGGATCATCACGGCGCCCATGGCCGAGACGTCCGCCACGGGCGAGCCCGAGACGCCGCCGAACAGCGTGCAGGCCACCACGTTCGACATGCCGAGCCCGCCGCGGACGTGGCCCACGAGGTCGCGCGCCAGGTTGACGATGCGGTCCGCGATGCCGCCGTAGAGCATCAGCTCGCCCGCGAAGATGAAGAACGGGATGGCGAGGAACGAGAAGATGCCCATGCCGGACGTCATCTGCTGGAAGCCCACGGCCAGCGGCAGGCCTTCATAGAGCAGCGTGGCCAGTGCCGACAGGCCGATGGAAAAAGCGACCGGCACGCCCAGCAGCAGGAAGAGCGTGAACGAGAGGCAGAGAATGAGCAGAGGAATGGTCATGGTGGCTCAGGCCCAGGCAGGTTCGACTTCGCGGCCTTGGGCGAGCGCGATGATGTGTTCGATGGAGAACATCACGATGAGGACGCCCGAGATGGCGGCGGGCACGTATTTCCACCCCTCCGAGATCCAGAGCGTGGGCAACCTGTAGTCCCACACCGATTCGGCGAGCGAGGCGCAGTTCCATGCCATGGCAACGCCGAACAGCAGGATCAGTGCGTGGATGAGGTATTCCATCTTCAGCCGCAACCAGTCGGGTGCGAGCACGAGGAAGGATTCGAGCCCGATGTGGCCCGCGTCGCGAACGCCCACAGCCACGCCGAGCATGGTGACGTAGAGCACCAGCAGCAGCGCGAGGCTTTCGGCCCAGGTGGGGGTGTTGTTCAGCACGTAGCGGCCGAACACCTGCCAGCTCACGGCGCAGATCACCGCGACGAGACCGAAGATGCCCAACCACATGCAGGCACGTGCGAGGGTGCGGCAAAGTTTGGTGTACATAGATTTTCTTTGCCCTTCCCCCGAGGGGGAAGGAGGGAAGCGGGTCGAGCCGGCGAGGGCGGGCTTACTTCGTGTCCTGCACGCGCTTGACGAGGTCTTTCAGCTTCGCGTCGGTGATGAACTTGTCGTAGACCGGCTTCATCGCGGCCTGGAACGGAGCCTTGTCGACTTCGATGATCTCGGCGCCGCCGGCCTTCACCGTGGCAAGCGACTTCACTTCACGCTCTTCCCACTGCTTGCGCATGTAGGGCACCGATTCCTTGGCGGCCTGGCGGATCCAGCCCTGCTCTTCGGCGGAGAGCTTGTCCCACACGCGCTTGGAGAACAGCAGCATCTCGGGCGCCATCGAGTGCTCGGTCTTGCTGTAGTACTTGGCCACTTCGAAGGCGCGCGCGCTTTCGTACGTGGGGTAGTTGTTCTCGGCGGCGTCGATCAGCCCGGTCTTCAAACCGGTGTAGACCTCGCCCATGGGCATCGGCGTGGCGTTGGCGCCCATGGCCTCGAGCATCGACACCCACAGGTCGGACTGCTGCACGCGCACCTTCAGGCCCTTCATGTCGGCGAAGCTGCGCACCGGCTTCTTGGCCGTGAACATCGAGCGCGCGCCGCTGTCGTAATAGGCCAGCCCCACGAAGCCCTGCTTCTCGCACGACTTCAGGATCTCTTCGCCGATCGGGCCGTCGAGCACCTTGTGCAGGTGGTCGACCGAGCGGAACAGGAAGGGCATGGTGGGCACCTGCGTCTCGGCGCAGATGTTGTTCATGGGCGCGATGTTCACGCGCACCATCTGCAGCGCGCCGATCTTGGTCTGCTCGATCGTGTCTTTCTCGCTGCCGAGCGAACTGTTGTTGAACACCTTGATGCTGTGCTTGCCGCCGGACAGCGCCTTCAGGCGCTCGCTCATGAACTTCACCGCGGTCACGGTGGGGTAGTCGTCGGGGTGGATGTCGGCCGAACGGAACTCGGTGGCGTGTGCAGCCATGGTGGTCAGCGCGGCTGCTGCGCACGCGGAAAGTGCGATCAGTGTCTTCTTTGCGAATTTCATTTGTCTCGTCCTCTGCTTTGGTGGTTGTTGAAAAGGGTTCAGGCGCCGAAGGCCGGCTCGGGCATGCCCTGTGCGCCGGGCCGCAGCGCGAACACGCCGCCGGCCAGTGGTTGGTCCGACAGGTCGATGCCGCCGGGCCGGATGGAGGTGACGAAGAGGGTGTCGAGCCCGGCGCCGCCGAAGGCGCACATCGCGGGTTTCTTCACCGGCACTTCGAGCGAGCGGTCGAGCCGGCCGTCGGGCGTGAAGCGGTGCACCAGCCCGGCGTCGTTGCCGCAGATCCAGTAGCAGCCGTCGGTGTCCATGGCCGCGCCGTCGGGGCGCCCGGGCAGGGGCTTCATGTCGATGAAGAGGCGACGGTTGCCGGGGGTGCCGGTTTCCGTGTCGTAGTCGAAGGCCCAGACGGCCTGCACCGTGGGGTGCGAGTCCGAGAGATACATCGTGCGGCCGTCGGGGCTGAAGGCCAGGCCGTTGGGCACGACGAGGTCGTCGAGGCGCAGGGCGGCGCTGCTGTCGCCCCTGCCGTAGCTGTAGAGCCGGCCCACGCGTGCGCCCGCCGCCATGTCGAGCAGCATCGTGCCGGCCCAGAAGCGGCCCTGGCGGTCGCAGCGGCCGTCGTTGAAGCGCATGGCCGGGGCGGCGTGCTCGACGGGCGCCAAAGACGAGGCGGCCAGCGTGCCGTCGGCCTGGGGCTTGAGCGAGAACAGGCCGCTTTCCATGCCGGCGATCCATTCGCCCGGCACGTCTGCGCGCGGCGCGATGCAGGCGATCATTTCGCCGGCGGTCCACTTCGCGTGGCCTTCGCCCGCATGCCAGCGGTTCAGCGTGCGCGCCGGAATGTCGACCCAGTAGAGCGCCTGTTCGCGCGCATGCCACACCGGGCTTTCGCCGGTGCCGTTGCGCGCATCGAGAACGAGTTCAGCGCTCATCGCCGAACGGCCCTTGTGCCGTGAAGGCGCCGCCCTGGTAGATGGCGTTCGGGTCGGTCGGCGCGACGGGCGGCTGTGCCTCGACCTTGTCGCGGAACACTTCAGAGCTGTCGCGCGGCAGGAAGCCCAGGTGCGCGGCGGCGCTGTTGTCCCACCACACGTCGCGGTTGTTCGACATGCCGTAGACCACCGTGTGCTTCACGTCCGGCGTGAACAGCGACTTCTCGATCAGCGCGGTCAGGTCGTGGTAGCTGAGCCAGGTGCTCATCATCCGGCGGTTGGCCGGCTCGGGGAACGAGGAGCCGATGCGGATGCTGACGGTCTCGATGCCCCAGCGGTCGAAGTAGAACTGCGCCACGTCCTCGCCGAAGGACTTCGACAGGCCGTAGTAGCCGTCGGGCCGGCGCGGCGCATGCGCGTCGATGTGCTCGCTCTGCTTGTAGAAGCCGATCACGTGGTTCGAGCTGGCGAACACCACGCGCTTCACACCATGGCGGCGCGCGGCCTCATAGATGTGGAACACGCCCTTGATGTTGGCTTCGAGGATTTCCTCGAACGGCCGCTCGACAGACACGCCGCCCAGGTGGACGATGGCGTCGCAGCCGTCCACCAGCGCATCGACCGCCGCCTTGTCCGACAGGTCGCAGGGCACGACTTCCTCGTGCGCATCGGCGGCCGGCGCCAGCGAGGCGATGTCCGAGAGCCGCAGCACCTCGGCGAATGGCTTGAGCCGCTCGCGCAGCACCTTGCCGAGGCCGCCGGCGGCGCCGGTCAGCAGGAGGCGGTTCATCTTGTTGTCTTTCATCTTTGCCCGTCCGTGCACGCAGTGGTTGCGGTTCCCGGCAGCCCGCCGTCGCGGTGTCTTGCCGACGGCAGCGGCCGGTACGATGCCGGCAGGGCGAGGTCGAATGGGCGCTGCATGTCGGTGCCGTGGAAACCGGGAAGCCGCTGGCGGATCGGCCGGCGGCTGCCAGAGGTTATTGAGTGTTAGGTTATCTGTTGTCGTACAACTAGTTTGGGGATTATCATCGTGACCATGGTTCAGTCGACTGCGGGTAATCCCTCGATATCGGAAGCGCCGGCGGAAGCGGCGTTCGTGGGGCGTCCGCGCCAGCGCGCACGCGGCCTCGCGCATGGTCTGGTGGAAGACCTGGGCGAGAAGATCCGCAACCAGTCGCTGCGGCCCGGCGACAAGCTGCCGACCGAGTCGGCCATCATGCAGGCCTACGGCGTGAGCCGCACCGTGGTGCGCGAGGCGCTGTCGAAGCTGCAGGCCGGCGGCCTGGTCGAGACGCTGCACGGCGTGGGCACCTTCGTGCTGCAGCCGCGCACGGGCGGCGTGTTCCGCCTCGACCCCGGCGAGATCGCCGCTTCGGTCGACGTGCTGGCCGTGCTCGAACTGCGCATCAGCCTGGAGACCGAGTCGGCCGGCCTTGCCGCCAGCCGCCGCACCGACGAGCAGCTGGTGGCCATGCGGCAGGCGCTCGACGACTTCGAGCACAACGTGGTCGTGGCGGGCGACACCGTGGGGCCGGACTTCCGCTTCCACCTGCAGATTGCCGAATCGACCGGCAATCCCTACTTTGCGGACATCATGAGGCACCTGGGGACCACGCTCATTCCGCGCACCCGCATCAGCGCAATCCGCACGCACGAGGGCGGGGCGCCTTACCTGAGCCGCGTGAACCGCGAGCACGAAGAAATCTACGCGGCCATTGCGCGCCGCGACCCCGAATCGGCCCGCGCTGCCATGCGCATCCACCTGACAAACAGCCGCGAGCGCCTGCGCATGGCGCAAGAGGCCGCGCAGCAGCAGAAGGCGAAAGCCGATGCCGTCACCGCTGACGGTGCTGCTTCGGCTGACAACGCCACCTCGAGCTGAGTTTTTCTTGTTGTCCCGGCTGGACAACTTGTTTTGGTGGTTGTACGATGACTGATAACTTGATTGGGATATCAGGCTCAGTCACGACAGCCAGCGAACAGAAGGAGACAGCATGACCATCAACCGACGCGGCGCGCTAGGGGCCGCACTTGCCACGACACTGGCCGCGAGCCTGCCCGCGCGGGTTCTTGCGCAGGGCAGTGGCGGCAACTGGCCGTCCAAGCCGCTCAAGCTCATCGTTCCGTACCCGCCGGGCGGTTCGTCCGACATCATTGCGCGGGCGATCAGCCAGCCGCTGTCCGAAGCGCTCGGCCAGTCGGTCATCGTCGACAACCGCGCCGGTGCCAACGGCAACCTCGGCGCCGACCTGCTGGCCAAGGCGCCGGCCGACGGCTACACGCTGATGCTGTGCGACCTGGGTGCGCTGGCCATCAGCCCCTCGCTATACCCCAAGCTGCCGTTCGACCCGTCGAAAGACCTGCGCGGCGTGGCCATGCTGGCCTACTCGCCGCACCTGCTGGTGGTGCACCCGTCGGTGCAGGCGAACACCTTGAAGGAGCTGGTCGAGCTCTCGAAGAAAAGCGATCTCAACTTCGCCGTCACCGCCAGCGGCAGCACCGCGCACCTCGCGGGCATCGAACTGCAGCGCAAGGTGGGCGCCAAGTGGGAATACGTGCCCTACAAGGGCGGCGTGCAGGCGGTGCTCGACACCGTCGCGGGCCAGACGCAGGTGCTGATGAACGGCATGCTCGCCACCTATCCGCAGGTGCAGGCCGGCAAGCTCAAGCTCATCGCGGTGTCCAAGGCCACGCGCATGCCGCTGATCGGCAACGTGCCGACCATCGCCGAGCAGGGCGCCCCCGGCTACGAGTCGGGCACCTGGCAGGGCGTGGTCGCGGGACGCGGCGTGCCCGACGCCGTGATCGCGCGGCTCAACCGCGAGCTGGTGCGCATCATCCGCACGCCCGACATCCGCGCCCGGCTCGCCGGGCAGGGGGCCGAAGTCGTGACCATGGCCGCGCCGGAGCAGGACCAGTTCTTCGCCAAGGAGCGCGCGCGCTGGGCGCAGGTCGTCAAGGAAGCGAACGTCAGGCTCGACTGACCGGCCGCTTCGCACCCCTTTTCTTTCTCATTCAAAACTTCACTGGACTCTTTCCCATGAACCCGCAAGAACTCAAGACCATCATGGGCTCCGGCCTGCTCTCGTTCCCGTTGACCGACTTCGACGCGAACGGGGACTTCAACAAGAGCAGCTACGAGAAGCGCCTCGAATGGCTCGCCCCCTACGGCGCCAGCGCGCTGTTCGCGGCCGGCGGCACGGGCGAATTCTTCTCGCTCACCGGCGACGAGTACCCCGGCATCATCAAGACGGCGGTGGACACCTGCCGCGGCGTGGTGCCGATCATTGCCGGTGCCGGCGGCCCCACGCGCTTTGCCATCCAGTGCGCGCAGGCAGCCGAGAAGGCCGGCGCGCACGGCATCCTGCTGCTGCCGCACTACCTCACCGAAGCCGGCCAGGAAGGCCTGGCCGCGCACGTCGAGGCCGTGTGCAAGAGCGTGAACTTCGGCGTGATCGTCTACAACCGCGCCACCAGCCGCCTCAAGCCCGACACGCTGGCCGGCCTGGCCGAGCGCAACCCCAACCTCGTGGGCTTCAAGGACGGCATCGGCGACATCGAGGCCATGGTCGCCATCTACCAGAAGATGGGCGACCGCTTCGCCTACCTGGGCGGCCTGCCCACGGCCGAGGTCTATGCCGCCGCCTACAAGGCAATGGGCACGCCGGTGTATTCGTCGGCCGTCTTCAACTTCATTCCGAAGACCGCCATGGACTTCTACAAGGCCGTGGCCGCCGACGACCTGCCCACGCAGCACCGCCTGCTGAAGAACTTCTTCATGCCCTACCTCGAGCTGCGCAACCGCGTGCCGGGCTACGCGGTGAGCATCGTGAAGGCCGGCGCAAAGATCGTCGGCCACGACGCCGGCCCCGTGCGCGCGCCGCTCACCGACCTGAAGCCGGCCGAGATGGAGCAACTCAAGGCGCTCATCGACGCGCTCGGCCCGCAGTAAGCCCCGGCAAAAGACCAGAAAAATACTGGAGACGCATGTGATGCCCGCCATGCGCATGACTTCACGGCCTTCCAGTTGCGCGAATGGATGCGATGGAAGACATTGATCGACACCCGCCACATCACCGCAGACTGAGGCACCGAGCCCGAAGATGACAAGTCCAGAATCCGTTGTTTCCAAAGCCGTGCCGGGTGCGCCCGTCGTCACCGGCATGCGCGTGGTTCCCGTCGCGGGCCACGACAGCATGCTGATGAACCTCAGCGGCGCGCACGGCCCGTTCTTCACGCGCAACCTGCTGATCCTGACCGACAGCGCCGGGCGCACCGGCGTGGGCGAGGTGCCCGGCGGCGAGAAGATCCGCCAGACGCTGGAAGACGCGCGCGGCCTCATCGTGGGCCAGCGCATCGGCAACCACAACGCGGTGCTCAACAGCATGCGCAGCGCTTTTGCCGGCCGCGACAGCGGCGGCCGCGGGCTGCAGACCTTCGACCTGCGCGTGACCATCCACGCGGTAACGGCCGTCGAAGCCGCGCTGCTCGACCTGCTCGGCCAGTTCCTCGAAGTGCCCGTGGCGGCCCTGCTCGGCGAAGGCCAGCAGCGCGACGCGGTGCAGATGCTCGGCTACCTCTTCTACGTGGGCGACCGCAAGAAGACCGACCTGCCCTACGAGAGCGACCCCGGCGCCGACAACGACTGGTTCCGCCTGCGCCACGAAGAAGCCATGACGCCCGAAGCCATCGTGCGCCTGGCCGAGGCCACGCATGCGCGCTACGGCTTCACCGACTTCAAGCTCAAGGGCGGCGTGCTGCGCGGCGAAGAAGAAGTCGAGGCCATCCGCGCCCTGCACGAGCGCTTTCCGCAAGCGCGCGTCACGCTCGACCCGAACGGCGGCTGGCTGCTGCAGGACGCCATTCGCCTGTGCCGCGACCTGCACGGCGTGATGGCCTATGCCGAAGACCCCTGCGGCGCCGAAGGCGTGTTCTCCGGCCGCGAGGTGATGGCCGAGTTCCGCCGTGCCACCGGCCTGCCGACCGCCACCAACATGGTGGCCACCGACTGGCGCGAGATGGTGCACAGCCTCTCGCTGCAGTCGGTCGACATTCCGCTGGCCGATCCGCACTTCTGGACCCTGCAGGGCTCGGTGCGCGTGGCGCAGCTGTGCCAGGCCTGGGGCCTGACCTGGGGCTCGCATTCGAACAACCACTTCGACGTGTCGCTCGCGATGTTCACGCACGTGGCCGCCGCCGCGCCGGGCAAGGTGACGGCCATCGACACGCACTGGATCTGGCAGGACGGCCAGCGCCTGACCAAGGCGCCGCTGCGCATCGAAGGCGGCTTCGTGAAGGTGCCCACGCGCGGGGGCCTGGGCGTGGAGTTGGACATGGACGAGGTCGAGAAGGCGCACCAGCTGTACCTGAAGCACGGCCTTGGCGCTCGCAACGATGCGCAGGCGATGCAATACTTGATCCCCGACTGGACTTTCGACAACAAGCGACCGTGCATGGTCCGCTGAAGGAACAACCCTCATGCAGAACTTCGACAACCTCATCGCGGGCGAATGGCGTGCCGGCGCGAGCTACAGCCCCAACGTCAACCCGAGCAACCTGTCCGACGTGCTCGGCCAGTACACGCAGGGCGATGCCGCCCACGTGGACGCTGCCGTCGCGGCGGCTACCGCAGCCTTTCCGGCATGGGCCACGGGCAGCATCCAGGCCCGCTCCGACGCGCTCGACAAGATCGGCAACGAGATCCTCGCGCGCAAGGAAGAGCTGGGCACGCTGCTGGCGCGCGAAGAGGGCAAGACCAAGGCCGAAGGCATCGGCGAGGCCACGCGCGCGGGCCAGATCTTCAAGTTCTTCGCGGGCGAATGCCTGCGCCTGTCGGGCGAGGTGCTGCCGTCGGTGCGGCCCAACATCGGCGTGGAAATCACGCGCGAGCCGGTCGGCGTGGTCGGCCTCATCACGCCGTGGAACTTTCCCATTGCCATTCCGGCCTGGAAGATCGCGCCCGCGCTGGCATTTGGCAACTGCGTGGTGCTGAAGCCCGCGGACCTGGTGCCGGGCAGCGCCTGGGCGCTGAGCGAGATCATCAGCCGCTCGGGCATTCCGGCCGGCGTGTTCAACCTGGTGATGGGGCGCGGCAGCGTGATCGGCAATGCGCTGGTCAATCATCCGGGCATCCACGCGATCAGCTTCACCGGCTCGGTGGGCGTGGGCCGCAACATCGCGATCCAGTGCGTCACCAACCACAAGAAGGTGCAGCTCGAAATGGGCGGCAAGAACCCGCAGGTGATCCTGGACGACGCCGACCTCGCACAGGCAGTGGAGCTGAGCGTGCAGAGCGCGTTCTACTCGACCGGCCAGCGCTGCACAGCGTCGAGCCGCCTCATCGTCACGGAGGGCATCTATCCGAAGTTCATCGCTGCCATGAAGGAACGGATGGCGAAGATCAAGGTGGGCGACGCGCTCGCGCAGGGCACCGACGTGGGCCCGGTCTCGTCGAAGTCGCAGCTCGACCAGGACATGGAATACGTCTCCATCGGCAAGGGCGAGGGCGCCACGCTGGCGGCCGGCGGCGAGCTGCTGAAGCTGGAGACCGACGGCTACTACATGTCGCCGGCGCTCTTCAGCGAATCGGCCGCGGGCATGCGCATCAACAAGGAAGAGATCTTCGGCCCGGTCGCAAGCGTGATCCGCGTGAAAAACTACGAGGAAGCACTGGCCACGGCCAACGACACCGAGTTCGGCCTGTCGGCCGGCATCGCCACCACGTCGCTGAAGTACGCCACGCACTTCAAGCGCCACAGCCAGGCCGGCATGGTGATGGTCAACCTGCCGACGGCGGGTGTGGACTATCACGTGCCTTTCGGCGGCCGCAAGGGTTCGAGCTATGGGCCGCGGGAGCAGGGGCGTTATGCGCAGGAATTCTTCACTACGGTGAAGACTGCCTATACGCTGGCCTGATTCGTTCGTTCGTTCAGGGCGCGT
Source organism: Variovorax sp. MPBD4-3 (assembly GCF_058809745.1). Classification (NCBI taxonomy): domain Bacteria; kingdom Pseudomonadati; phylum Pseudomonadota; class Betaproteobacteria; order Burkholderiales; family Comamonadaceae; genus Variovorax; species Variovorax sp. MPBD4-3. Next base: position 67,048 of record NZ_JBXASW010000008.1, on the reverse strand, counting down.
GCACAGGCCATCGGGTACTCCCCTCCGCGAATGTCCCCCGGCCTGCGGCCTCCTCCTTTATTTCGCTGCGGGGAGCACCCGACGCCCTGCGCACAGGGACGCAGCTTGGGCTTTCAAGCCGAGCCAGTTCCGGGTTCTGCGCTGCGCGCCTTTTCGTTCAGCTGAAACAGTTGGGCCGCTTTGCGAGCCAGGTCGGCCGCTAGCCAGAGCAGGTTGTCCAGCTGCCTGGGCCCGTCGTCGCTGCACCAGTCGATCTCTTCGCCGTGGCACACCCACAGCAGGGCTTCGAGTTGGGAGAGGGTGTTTTCGAGAAGATCCGCGGGGTCTTGGGCGGTGTCTTCGGGAGATGCCGGCGTGCGAGGCCGGGCTATAGTCTTGGTAGCCATTTTTGTGCGGTTCCTTCACGGTGATGCACGAACTTGGTTAGACGGCTGGGGTGCTCGTAACACCTCAGCCGTCGCCTTTTGATACCTCGCATTTGCATCGCTGCTGTCGCACCGACGACCTGCCGCGAGGCAAGCAGCCTTCGAACATACAAGTGGGTTGTGGAGTTGCTCCCCCTAGCGGGGTGTGGAGTGACAGGGGCATTCACTCTAGAGAAGAACCGGGCGAAACAGCCGCACCGCGCTGCACGAAGTCTCGCCAACCGCCAACAAATGCAGCTTCCACAGCGGCGCTCAACGATCAGGCCGATGGGGTGCCTTGCGCAGCGAAATAAAGGAGGAGGCCGAAGGCCGGGGGACATTCGCGGAGCAAGGTACCCCGTCGGCCTGATCGCGCCCTGAACGACACAAGCAAAGCTAGGCCGCAAGCGCCCCGCGCCCGCGCCGCATCCAAAGCTCGATCAACTCGAACAGCCCTTCGCTGACCAAAGCCAACGCAGCAGCCGGCAACGCGCCCGCCATCAGCAGCTCACGGTCGTTGAGCGCCAACCCCGTCACGATGCGCTCGCCGAACCCGCCGGCACCGATGAAAGCCGCGATCGTCGCCGTGCCGATCGCGATTGCCGTCGCCGTGCGCACCCCCGCGAGCAGCGTCGGCAACGCAAGCGGCAGCAGCACCAGCCGCAGGCTCTGCGGCGGCGTCATGCCCAGCGCCGTGCCCGCCAGCCGCAGGCCGTCAGGCACCTCGGCCAGGCCCGTGACCGTGTTGCGCATGATCGGCAACAGCGAATAGAGCGTGAGCGCGATCAGCGCCGGCAACGCCCCGATGGCGCCGAGCATCGAGATCAGCACCGCCAGCAACGCCAGCGAAGGCACTGTCTGCAACAGGCTCGCGAAGCCCAGCACCAGCGCGCGCAGCCGCACATGCGGGAACACCAGGATCGCGATCGGCACGCCGATGAGAATCGCGACGCCGACCGACAGCGCCACCAGGAACAGATGCTGCCGGGCCAGCTTCCACAGGTCCGGCCCGAACAGCTTGGCGGTGAAGCCGCGGCGCTCTTCCTTCGGCTGCTGCTGGCCCGCCTTTGCTTCCTTGCCGGTGCTCGCGAGAAAGTCGCGCGCAATCACGTCGAAAGGCACGCTCTGCAGTTCGGCGCGGGCATTCATCGCGATCATCGCGTGCTCGTCCACGCGGCCTTCGAGCGCTTTCAACGCAGCCCAGGCCTCGGGCAGGCGGTTGGGCAAATCGAGCTTGTAGAGCACCACCGCGTCGTAGCGCGGAAAGTACTTCCTGTCGTCCTCCAGCACGCGCAGGCCCAGGTGGTCGATCTTCGCGTCGGTGGTGTAGATGTCGATCGCGTCAATCTGCCTGGCCCCTATGGCGTCATATGCCAGCCCGTGGTCGAGCCCCGAGGGTGTCTGCTTGAAGCCGTAGCGCTCGGCGAGGCCCTTCCAGCCGTCGGCGCGGCCTATGAATTCATTGGAAAGGCCCAGCTTGAATTCAGGGTGCTTCGCCAGGTCGCTCAGCGTGCGCAGGCCCAGCCGGTCGGCATCGGCCGCGCGCACCGCGAGCGCATAGCCGTCGTTGAAGCCCAGCGGAATTGCCACGCCCAGGCCCATCGGCGCGAGCGCCGCGTTCATGGCCTCGCGCGTGTCCGCCGGCGAGCCCTTGAGTATTTCCAGCGCGATGGTGCCGGTGTATTCGGCATACATGTCGATCGCGCCCGAGCGCAGCGCCTCGTACACGATGGCCGTGTTGCCCAGGCCCTGCCGCACGACGGGCGGCGACGCGGTGTGCGGCGCGGCGGTCTGCGCCAGCAACTCGGCAAGGATGTACGACTCGGTGAAGCGCTTGGAGCCGACGCGCAGCGTGTCGTCCGCCGCATGCGCGACATTCGCGACATGCGCCAGGCCCAGCCAGGCGAGCGTCAGGAGCAGGGCAAGGCGGCGGAGGCAACGGGGCAGAAGCATCGCGGCCAGTTTATAGACATCGACCGGATTGGCGTACCCGCCAATCTCCTACACGCCGTCGTGCGCGCAACCGATGGGCCGCGGGCTGCCGCGCGCGCACCATCCGAGTCATGAAGTCCAAACCCGCGAAGCCCGAAACTCCCGAAACGCAAAAGGCCGAAACGGCCGACCCCTTGCCCGCTGCCGATGTGCACGGCCTGCGCGAACTCCCCGGTGTGCATGTCGAAGGCTACAGCCTCCAGTTGCGCGACAAGGACGGCTTCGTGGGCGACCAGGCGAGCCAGACGGCCTTCAGGGAACTGCTCGAGCGCTGGCGCAAGCGCCGCCGCAAGAACGGCAAGGATCCGCTCGGAGTGCTGCACTCGCGCGACCTGAGCAAGAAGGCGCTCGACCGCGTGCTGGGCGCGAAGAAGGCCTCGGAAGCCGCCGACGTGATGCACGGCGTGATCGAGGAGTTCACCGAGGAACTGGCGTCCGTCATCCAGCGCTTCCTGCGCCAGCCCTCTTGGCAGAAGGTGGAGCGCATCGTGATCGGCGGCGGATTTCCCGAGAGCGACGTGGGCGAGCGCGCGGTGCTGCAGACGGGCGCCATCCTCGAAGAGATGGGCCTGCACGTGCAACTGGGCCGCCTCTCGCACAACGTGGACGACGGCGGCCTGATCGGCTGGGTGCACCTGACGCCGCCCGCGCTGCTGCGCAAGTACGACGCCATCCTGGCGGTCGACATCGGCGGCACCAACGTGCGCTGCGGCATCGTGAAGACGCGCTACCGCAAGGCGCCCGACTTCTCGCGCGCGGAGGTGATCCGGCGCGAGAAATGGCGCCACGCCGACGAAGGCCCCAACCGCAGCAACATGGTCGAGCACATCGCCGACATGCTGATGGACATGGTGCGCTACAGCGAGCGCAAGAAGATCCGGCTCGCGCCGTTCATCGGCATCGGCTGCCCGGGGTTGATCCGTCCCGACGGCTCCATCGCGCGCGGTGCGCAGAACCTGCCCGGCGACTGGGAAAGCCACGCCTTCCACCTGCCGACGGCGGTGTGGCGCCGCATGCTCACACTGGGCGCCGACCCGATGCTGGTGCTGATGCACAACGACGCGGTGGTGCAGGGCCTGAGCGAGCTGCCCTTCATGCGCGACGTGAAGCAGTGGGGCGTGCTCACCATCGGCACGGGGCTGGGCAACGTGAGCTTCACGAACAGGCCCTGAAGCGGCGGCCCGGCGCTACAGGTCTTCGGCCCGCAGTCCTTCGACGCGCACGTTCGCGGAGGCGGAGGCAACGTTGCCTGCCGCGTCGGCGGCGCGCAACTCGACGTTCGCGGCGCCCGGCCGCTTCGGCGTCCAGGCGCATACGTAGGGCGCGGCGCGCAGCGTGCATGCGGTCCTGCCGTCGACGATGAACTTCAGCTCGGCCACGGCCACGTTGTCGGATGCGGTGGCGGCAAGCCGCGTCGCCATGCCGGCCGTTAGGCTTGGCGGAACCGACAGCGAGACGGTCGGCGGCACGCTGTCCGAAGGCGGATTGACGATCACGTTGGCCGAGGCGACAGCGGAGTTGCCCGCCGCGTCGACCGCCACCACGCGGATCGTCTGCGCGCCGGGCGAGGTCGGTGTCCAACTGCAGGTGTAGGGCGGGGCGGTGAAGGTGCAGATCGGAATGCTGTCGCGGCCCAGCACCTTGACGCCCCACACCCCCGCGTTGTCCACCACGGCCGGCGCGATGACGGTGAGCTGCCCCACCGTGGCCATGGAGGGGGCGGCGAGCGACACGATGGGCGGCGTGGCGTCGGCGCTGCCGAGCGCCAGGTCGATGGTGAACATCGACTGCCCCTGCACGGCCTTCTGCTCGAAGGCGTCGAAGATGGTGAACCAGCTCGCGCCGGGCGCGCGGTTGGCGGCGCGTGCCTTGGCCAGCAGCGTCGTCTTGCCGACGGCGAAGCAGCTGAAGCCGCAGTTCCAGTCGAAGGTGAAGCGGCCCGACGCATCGGCCACGCCGGTCACCAGCATGACCAGCGGCTTGCCGCCGCCCGGGTCCCGCCACACCGACACCTGCGCGCCGGGCAGCGCGGCGCCGCTGTCGCGGTCGGTCACGCGCACCTGCGTGGCTGTGGTGGCGGCCATGAACTTCGAGCTGCCGAGCTTCGGCCAGTCGCTCCAGTCGGTGTCGATGTTGGCCTTGGTGCCGGCGGTGAAGCGGATCATGTCCAGCGTCGCGACGCGGTTGGCGGCGGGGTCGCGGCGCTGCTCGAACACCGTACCCAGCAGCGGATCGAGCCGCCAGTCCTGGCGGGTCCACCAGTAGCGGTCGGTGTCGCTCGACAGGGCGAGGTCGGTGATGGGCGCGACGCCGGTGGTGTCGGCCACGGCAATGCCGTTGTAGTACTCGCCCGCGCCGGCGCCGAACACGTGCTCCAGCTCGTGCAGCAGGGTTTTGAGCTGGCGGCCGAGATAGTCCTTCTCGGTCGACTCCGGCGCCGCCGGCGTGATCGCGCGCGACAGGCGCAGCGGGTCGTGGATGGCGATCCAGTTCAGGTTCCAGGCCACGCCTTTCTGCGGAAAGGTCCAGCTGGTCGACAGGCCGCCGTGGCTGTAGCCCCGGGTGGACTTCGACACGCAGACCACCACCTCGCCGTTCACCAGGCCGTTGTAGCTGCAGGCCGGCGCGGCGGCGGGCGCCACCAGCTGCAGGTCGGTGGCGGGGTCGAAGACGAAGCTGCGCACGGTCTCGCGGGTGAAGACGGTGTTGACGTCGGCCACGTACTGGGCGAGCCGGCGGCCCGCCTCGGCGGGGCCGATGTCGGCGGCCAGCTCGGGATCGACGAAGAACTTCAGGCGGTGGCTGCTGGGCGTCGCGCGGCCGACTTCGTCCATGGCGGCGAAAGCGGACGGTATTCCGGACAGTGCGATGAGAACTGGAAGCGCCAGGACCAGTTTCGCGAGATTCGCAAGTGCGCGCGGCGAGAAGAATGCTCGCATCGGATTTCCCCGGATGGCCGGGGCACTGGACTCGAACGGACGGCGCTTCGGGCCGCCGTGTGGCGGCGTCCCGGGCGGGCTTCCCCGCAGGGCGAGGGGTTGCGGGAATCCGTTCGAGCCCGCCTCACGACTGGAAAGTCATGGGCCGGGCACGCCTGTCAACTACCGAAACCGGTGGATATTTTAGTGTCCGCGTTCGTCTGGTTGCACTTTTGTTGCATTTATGCACCCAAGATTACAGCTGAAAGGCTACCGTGAGCAGCAGCCCTTCCGCCAGGTCGCGCATCAGGCCGGGACGCCGCGCGCGGTAGGGCTCGCCGGCTGATGCGGTGGTCTCGATCCACTCGGCCAGCCAGTCGATTTCTTCCGCGCCGTAGAACACCACCGCCGCCTCGTGGTTCAGCAGCAGGCTTCGCAGGTCGAGGTTGATCGAGCCGCACATGGCCAGCTCCTCGTCCAGCACCACCGCCTTGGCATGCACCATGAACGGCAGCATCCTGAAGTCAACGCCCGCGCGAGCGAGGTCGCGCATGGCGCGGGCGCGCACGAAGTCCGCCAGGCGATGGTTCGACTGCGCGGGCATCGCGATGGTCACCTGCACGCCGCGCCGGGCGGCCAGCCGCAGCGCGTCGCGCAGTCCGTCGCCGGGCACGAAGTAGGGCGTGATCGCCAGCACGCGGTGCTCGGCACGGAAGCAGGCGTCGATCAGCAGCGCATGCGCGGTGTCCTCTGTCTGGTCGGGGCCGCTCGGCAGGAACTGGGCCATTGCGGTGCCGGGGCCTTCGGGCATGTCGTCGGCGGTGATGGCGCGGGCCTTGCGCGGGCGCACCGAACTCCAGTCGTGGTCGAACTGGCGCGCCGCCGCCGCGGCCACGCTGCCGCGCAGGTCGAACGACAGGTCGCGCCATGGCTGCGGGTGCTTTGCGTTGCCGGTGAAGTACTCGCCCGCGAGATTGCGCCCGCCCGACCAGAGCCAGCCGTCGTCGGCGATGGTGAACTTGCGGTGGTTGCGCAGGTTGCGCGGGCCGATGCGGCGCAGGCTGAAGAAAGGGCGGAACACCGCCACCTCGCCGCCCGCCGCGCGCAGCCGGTCGAAGTGATGGCGCGGCAGCGACAGCGCCCCGAAGCCGTCGAGCAGCACCCGCACCTTGATGCCCTCGCGCGCGCGCTTCGCGAGCCGGTCGATCACCGCATGGCCGAGCGCGTCGTTGCCGATGATGAAGGTGCACACGTCGATGCGCTCCCGTGCACCGTCGATCACCTCCCACAGCGCCTCGCGCGCGGCCTCGCCGTCGGCATGCATGCGGATGGCCGAGCGGCCCGGCGGCGCGAGGCCGAAGCTCTCGATCAGGTCGGCCGCCCAGTGGCCCGGGGGCACCGAGCGCGGCGGCCGGGGGGAGCCGGCCGGGCGCAGCTTGCGCTGGCCGAACAGCAGGTACATCGGCAGGATGAAATAAGGCATCAGCACAAGCCCCATGACCCAGGCGATGGCCGTGGTGGGGGCGCGCTGCTCGCGGCGCGCGCGGGTGGTCAGCACATAGACCAGCAGCGCGAAGGTCACGACGAGAAAGTGCTGCGAAGGTGTGGGCAGCCAGTCGAAACGGGTGTTGTGCGGCATGGCGCAATGATGCGTCAGCGCGGAATCAGCGTTGCAGGAAGGCCGGCACACCGCGTCCTTGCGAGGCAAGGAACCGCATCATCGGATCGACCACCGCGCGCACCGCCGGCCTTTCGCCAACGCGGGTGCGCCATGCGAGCAGGCGCGGCGTGGCGTCGGTCATGCCCGCGCCCTTGCGGTCGGCGAACACGCAGGCCATGTAGAAGGCGATGTCCGCGAAGCCGTAGGGCCCCGCGAGGTAGTCGCGCGCGGCGAGCAGGCCTTCCATTTCGTCGTAGTAGCGCGCGCAGGCGGCGCATGCCGCGACGGCGGGCGCGCTCTGCATCGCGTCCTGCAGGCCGAAGAGCTTGATGACGTGGGGGAAGAAGACCTCGTCGGACTTCTGCTCGAGTTGCCGCGCGCGGGCCCGGTCGGCAATGCCCTCGGGCCACAGCGCGGGAGCCGGGTAGCGGTCTTCGAGGTACTCGAAGATCTGGGTCGAGTCGAAGAGCGAGACCCCGCCGTCGATCTCGTCCACCAGCACCGGCACCTGCTGCTTGACGGGGTTCACGCGCAGCACCTCGGGGTGCTTGGGCTCGTAGGCGTCGCCTTCGATGAACGGCACCATGACCAGTTCGAAGGCAACGCCTTTTTCGCGCGCCGCGATCTCGACCTTGGCGCCGAACATGCTGAGGGGGCCGGAGTAGATGTGAGTCGTCATGGCCCTCGACTTCAACAGAAACCGCGCGTCAGGTCGAGCCCCAGACCTCCTGCGCGGTCTCTACCACCAGGCGCAGCTTGTTGCGTTGCGCTTCCACCGCGATGTTGTTGCCGTGCACGGTGCTGGAGAAGCCGCACTGCGGCGACAGCGCGAGCTGGTCGAGCGAGGCGTACTTGGCGGCCTCGTCGATGCGGCGCTTGAGCTCGTCCTTGTCTTCCATCTCGCCGAACTTGGTGGTCACCAGGCCGAGCACCACGGTCTTGCCCTTGGGCAGGTAGCGCAGGGGCTTGAAGTCGCCCGAGCGCGCGTCGTCGTACTCCATGAAGTAGGCGTCGAGGTCCATCTCCTTGAGCAGCGCCTCGGCGACCGGTTCGTAGTTGCCGGCGGCGGCGTGCGTGCTCTTGAAGTTGCCGCGGCACAGGTGCATGGCCAGCAGCATGCCCGGCGGCTTCTGCGCGACCACCTTGTTGATGAATGCGGCGTAGCGGTGCGGCAGTTCGTTCGGGTCGTCGCCGCGCTTGCGGGCGGCTTCGCGCATGTGCTCGTCGCACAGATAGGCGAGGTTGGTGTCGTCCATCTGCACGTAGGTGCAGCCGGCGGCGGCCAGCGAGCGAAGCTCGTCGCCATAGGCCTTGGCCACGTCGTCGTAGAACGCCGGGTCGAGCTCGGGGTAGGCGTCCTTGCTGATGCCGGCGCGGCCGCCGCGGAAATGCAGCATGGTGGGCGAGGGGATCGTCACCTTGGGCGTGTTGCCCGCGGCCACCTGGCTCTTGAGGTACTGGAAGTCGGCGAGCTGGATGTCCTTCACATGGCGGACCTTGTCGATCACGCGCATCGCGGGCGGTGCGAGTTCCTCGGTGCCGTCGGGCTTGCGGATGGTGACCGGAATGTCGGTCTTCACGCCGCCGAGCTGGTCGAGGAAGTCGATGTGGAAATAAGTGCGGCGGAACTCGCCGTCGGTGATGCTCTTCAGGCCGATGTCTTCCTGGAACTTGACGATCTCGGTGATCGCCTTGTCTTCGACCAGGCGAAGCTGTTCCGGCGTGATCTCGCCCTTGGCCTTTTGCTCGCGCGCTTCGAGCAGGTATTTGGGGCGCAGGAAACTGCCCACGTGGTCGTAGCGGGCGGGCAGGGCGGCGTGCTGTGACATTGATGACTCCGTCTTGGTGAGGGGGAACTGGCCGGACATCGTATCGCCATCGAAACGTCGGAGGCTGTATACAGAGAACTCGGTGTTTTCCCTATAAATGCCCGAAATGACTGGAAATTTCCGTGTTTCTGTATACATTGAGTATTCATGAAAACGCCCACGACCGCCTTTCCGCTGAACGCCTGGTATGCCGCCGCCTACGACGTCGAAGTGCGCCATGCGCTGCTGCCACGCACCATCTGCAACCAGAAAGTGGTGCTGTTCCGACGCACCGACGGCGAAGTCGCCGTGCTCGAGGACGCCTGCTGGCACCGGCTGATGCCGCTGTCGCTGGGCCGCCTCGAAGGCGACGAGCTGGTGTGCGGCTACCACGGCCTCGTCTACAACAGCCAGGGCCGCTGCACCCACATGCCGAGCCAGGAAACCCTCAACCCCTCGGCCTGCGTGCGCAGCTTTCCGGTGGTCGAGAAGCACCGCTTCGTTTGGATCTGGCCCGGCGACCCGGCCAAGGCCGACCCGGCGCTGGTGCCCGACATGCACTGGAACGACGACCCGGCATGGGCCGGCGACGGCAAGATGATCCGCGTCCACTGCGACTACCGGCTGGTGGTCGACAACCTCATGGACCTGACGCACGAGACCTTCGTGCACGGTTCGTCCATCGGCAACCGCGAAGTGGCCGAGGCGCCCTTCGTGGCCACGCACGGCGACCGCTCGGCCACCGTCACGCGCTGGATGGAGAACATCGACCCGCCGCCGTTCTGGGGCGGCCAGATCCGCCATGCGCGCGGCTACACCGGCAAGGTCGACCGCTGGCAGATCATCCGTTTCGAAGGCCCGTGCACGGTGAACATCGACGTCGGCGTGGCCGAGGCCGGCAGCGGCGCGGTGCCGAAGAACGGCGACGCGGGCGACCGCAGCAAGGGAGTCAACGGCTACGTGCTCAACACCATCACGCCCGAGACCGACAAGACCTGCCTGTACTTCTGGGCCTTCTCGCGCAACTACTGCCTGGGCGAGCAGCGTCTCACGCACGAGCTGCGCGAAGGCGTCGCGGGCATCTTCCGCGAAGACGAACTGGTGCTCGAGGCGCAGCAGAAAGCCATGGACGAGCACCCCGACCACAAGTTCTACAACCTCAACATCGACGCCGGTTCGATGTGGGCGCGCAAGCTCATCGACCGCATGATCGAGAAGGAAAAGCCCGCGCGCGCCGCCATTCCGATCCACCCCGCCGAGCAGCCGGGCGAGAAGCAGGCCGCATGAGGGCGGCCGTGGTCTCCTCCGCCGCGGAACAGCAGGCCGGCGACAGCGGCAGCTCGCAGGCCGTGAAGGCGCAATTGCGCCTGCGCGAAATGATCCTCGCGGGCGACCTGCCCGGCGGCGCGCGCATTGCCGAAGTGGCCATCTCCGAGCAGCTCGGCGTTTCGCGCACCCCGGTGCGCACCGCGCTGATGCGGCTCGAGCAGGAAGGCCTTCTCGAAGCGCTGCCCAACGGCGGCTACGCGGTGCGTACCTTTTCCGAGCGCGACGTGGCCGATGCCATCGAACTGCGCGGCACGCTCGAAGGCCTGGTGGCCCGCCTCGCGGCCGAGCGCGGCGCCGCGCCGGTGGTGCTGCGCGAGGCGCGCGCCTGCCTCGCGCGCATCGACGAGCTGCTGCGCGAGCCCGCGCTCGACGACGCGGCTTTCTCGCGCTACGTGACGCACAACGAACGCTTCCATGCGCTGCTCTGCGAAATGGCCGGCAGCCCGGTCATCGCGCAGCAACTGGAGCGGGTGGTGAACCTGCCGTTCGCGTCGCCCTCGGGCTTCGTCATCGTGCAGGCGAATTCGCCCGCCGCGCGCGACATGCTCGTGATCGCGCAGGACCAGCACATCCAGGTGCTCGACGCCATCGAGTCCGGCGAAGGCTCGCGCGCCGAGTCGCTGATGCGCGAGCACAGCCGCATCGCGCGGCGCAACCTGCGCGAGGCGCTGCACGGCACGCCGAGCGCCGAGCAGCGCCCGCTGCCGGGCGTGCAGCTGATCCGCCGCCGCGGCTGACTCCTTCCTTTTCCTTCCTTCCTGTTGGTGTTGTTCCCCGATGAAAAGCGATCTTCAATGGATGCAGGCGCAGGTGGTTGCGCTGCGCGACGTGACGCCCACCGTGCGCGAGTTCGAACTGCGCCCCGACGGCGGCTTTGCCGGCGCCTATGAACCCGGCGCCCACCTGCAAGTGCAGGTGATGACGGCGCAGGGCAGGCTGCAGACCCGCTCCTACTCGCTGGTCGGCGAGGGCGACGGCCGCTGCTGGCGCATCGCCGTCAAGCGGCTGGACGACGGCCGCGGCGGATCGCTCGCGATGTGGCGGCTGGCCGTGGGCGACCGGCTGCAGGTCAGCGCGCCGCAGAATCACTTCGCGCTCGACATGTCCGCGCCCGGCTACCTGCTGGTGGCGGGCGGCATCGGCATCACCCCGCTGGTGCTGATGGCGCAGCGGCTGGGCGAGCACGCCCGGCGCGGCGGCGTGCCGGTGAAGATGCTCTACGGCGCGCGTAACGCCGACGAGTTCGGCTATCTCTCGCATCTGCGCGAAGCGCTGGGCGAGGGCGTGGAAGCGCACGAAGGCTCGGCGCCCATCGACTTCGCCGCGGCCATCGACGCGCTGCCGCCCGGCGGCCAGCTCTACACCTGCGGCCCGGTGCCGATGCTCGAGGCGCTCAAGCGCGCCTGGCATGCGGCCGGCCGGCCCATCGCAGACCTGCGCTTCGAGACCTTCGGCAGCAGCGGCCGTCTGGCCACGCAGGCGTTCCAGGTGCGCATTCCGCGCCATGACCTCGCCATCACGGTGCCTGCCGACTGCACGCTGCTCGAGGCGCTGGACGCCGCCGGCGTGCAGACGCTGTCGGACTGCAAGCGCGGCGAGTGCGGCCTGTGCGCCATGGACGTGATCGCCGTCGACGGCGAGATCGACCACCGCGACGTGTTCCTCAGCGCGCACGAAAAAGAGGCAACCACGCGCATCTGCGCCTGCGTGTCACGCGCGGTGGGTACGCTCACGCTCGACTCCGCCTATCGCCCCGACAGCTGATCCCGCCCCGGGCGAAAGCCGTTTTGCGCGATGATCGCGCAGTTCATTTATTGATCGCGCAACAATGCCAGCCTCATGAGGCGGGGTAGGTGAATGCCTGCTGCGCCCTTTGTTGCAAAGTGTTGAAAATAGCCCCGGTTTCGAGTTCCGTCCCTGAAGGAAAAAACATGCAAAGACGCCATCTCATCCAGACCGCAGCCCTGTCGGCGCTCGCGCTTTCAATGTCGCTGGCCAGCGCCCAGGACAACAAGTTCAAGATCGGCCTGATCCTGCCGATGACGGGCCAGTCGGCGTCCACCGGCCGCCAGATCGAAGCCGCCGCGCGCCTGTACATGGCCCAGAACGGCGACACCGTGGCCGGCAAGAAAGTCGAGCTGATCGTCAAGGACGACACCGGCCTGCCCGACGTCACCAAGCGCCTGGCGCAGGAATTGGTGGTGAACGACAAGGTCAACGTGCTGGCCGGCTTCGGCCTGACGCCCCTGGCCCTGGCCGTGGCGCCCATCGCCACCCAGTCGAAGACGCCCGAAGTCGTGATGGCCGCCGCCACGTCGAGCATCACCGAGGCATCGCCCTACATCATCCGTTCGAGCTTCACGCTGCCGCAGGTGTCGGTGGCCATGGGCGACTGGGCGCCGAAGAACGGCGTGAAGACGGTCGTCACGCTGGTGGCCGACTACGGCCCGGGCAACGACGCCGAGAAGTTCTTCAGCGAGCGCTTCCAGCTCAACGGCGGCAAGGTGATCGAGAAGCTGCGCGTGCCGCTGCGCAACCCCGACTTCGCCCCGTTCCTGCAGAAGGTGCGCGACGCGAAGCCCGACGCGCTGTTCGTCTTCGTGCCCTCGGGCGCGGGCGCTGCCGTCATGAAGCAGTTCCTGGAGCGCGGCATGGACAAGGCCGGCATCAAGATGATCGCCACCGGCGACGTGACGGACGACGATCAACTCAACGACATGGGCGACGGCGCGCTGGGCGTGGTCACCTCGCACCACTACTCGGCCGCGCACCCGTCGGCAATGAACAAGAAGTTCGTCGAGGCCTTCGAGAAGGCCAACCCGAAGATGCGCCCCAACTTCATGGCCGTGGGCGGCTATGACGGCATGCGCGTGATCTACGAAGCGCTCAAGGCCACCAAGGGCCAGGGCGGCGGCGAAGCGCTGCTGGCGGCCATGAAGGGCCAGGTCTTCGAGAGCCCGCGCGGCCAGGTGCTGATCGACGCGCAGACGCGCGACATCGTGCAGGACGTGTACCTGCGCAAGGTCGAGAAGAAGGACGGCCAACTCTACAACGTCGAATTCGACGTGATCAAGAGCGTCAAGGACCCCGGCAAAGCCAAGTAAAGGGCTCGCCCCCAGGCTGCGCGCACTTCGTGTCGCTTCGCCTTCCCCCTACCGGGGGCAACACCCGAGGCCCGGCGAAGCCGGTTCCTCGGTGTTTCCCGAAGAGACCGCGAGGCGCGGCAAGTGTTTGAGTAGCTGACATGTTGACCATTCTTTTCGACGGCATCGCCTACGGCATGCTGCTCTTCGTGCTCGCCGTGGGGCTGGCCGTGACGCTCGGGCTGATGAACTTCATCAACCTCGCGCACGGCGCCTTTGCCATGGCCGGCGGATATCTCACGGTGTTTGCCATGCAGAAGCTGGGCGTGCCGTTCCTGGCCTGCCTGCCGCTGGCGTTCATCGTCGTCGCGCTGGCCGGAGCCTTGCTGGAACGCACGCTCTACCGGCCGATGTACGGCAAGCCGCACCTGGACCAGGTGCTCTTTTCCATCGGCCTGGCCTTCATGGCGGTGGCCGCCGTCGACTACTTCGTCGGCTCTTCTCAACAGAACGTGCAGTTGCCCGAATGGCTGCGCGGGCGCACCGAGATCGGCGACGGCGCGCTGCTGCTGGGCATGGGGCACTACCGGCTCTTCATCATCGCGGTCTGCGCGGTGCTGACGGTGGTGCTGCAGCTCATCCTGTCGAAGACGCGCTTCGGCAGCCGGCTGCGCGCGGCGGTCGACGACCCGCGCGTGGCGGCGGGGCTGGGCATCAACGTGAACATCGTGTTCCTGCTGACCTTTGCCGTGGGCTCGGGCCTCGCGGGGTTGGGCGGCGCGCTGGGCGCCGAGATCCTCGGGCTCGACCCGACCTTCCCGCTCAAGTACATGATCTATTTCCTGATCGTGGTTTCGGTCGGCGGCACCTCGTCGATCACCGGGCCGCTGGCGGCCGCGCTGCTGCTCGGCATTGCCGACGTGGCGGGCAAGTACTTCATTCCGAAGATGGGTGCGTTCACCGTCTACCTGCTGATGATCCTGATCCTGATGTGGCGCCCACAGGGCCTGTTCACGCGCAAGGGGGGCCGCTGAATGAGCGCTCCTTCTTCCGCCGCCGATTTCCAGTCGGCCCTGCTGCGCAAGGCGCGCTGGCATCCGCTCGAGTTCGTGGCCTGGGCCGTGGCCTTCGCGCTGCCGCTGGTCATGCCTTCGCATTCGCTGCTGGTCAACGAGATCGCCATCGTCGCGCTGTTCGCGATGTCGCTCGACCTGATCCTGGGCTACACCGGCATCGTGTCGCTGGGCCATGCCGCCTTCTTCGGCTTCGGCGCGTATGCGGCGGCGCTGTTCGCCAAGCTGGTGATGCCCGACCCGACCGTGGGCCTTCTGTTCGCCGTCGTGCTGTCGGCGTTGCTGGGCCTGGTGGCGAGCGTGACCATCCTGCGCGGCAGCGACCTCACGCGGCTGATGGTCACCCTGGGCACGGCGCTGCTGCTGCTCGAACTGGCGAACAAGCTCGACTGGCTGACCGGCGGCGCCGACGGCCTGCAGGGCGTGGTGATGGGCCCGGTGCTCGGCATGTTCGACTTCGACCTGTACGGCCGCACGGCGGCCTGGTATTCGCTGGCCGTGATGCTGGTGCTGTTCCTGCTGATGCGCCGGCTCGTGCATTCGCCGTTCGGCGCCACGCTGAAGGCGATCCGCGACAACCGGCTGCGCGCGATGGCCATCGGCATCCCGGTGGTGCCGCGCCTGGTCACGGTCTACACCGTGGCGGCCGGCGTGGCCGGCGCGGCGGGCGCGCTGCTGGCGCAGACCACCGGCTTCGCATCGCTCGACGTGCTGGCCTTCGACCGCTCGGCCGACGTGCTGCTGATGCTGGTGATCGGCGGCGTGGGCTGGCTCTACGGCGGGGTGGCGGGCGCCATCGTCTTCAAGCTCCTGCAGACCTGGCTGTCGGCGGTGACGCCGCAGTACTGGATGTTCTGGATCGGCCTGATCCTGGTGCTGCTGGTGCTGGTGGGCCGCGACCGCCTGCTGAAACCCTGGACGTGGTTCGGCGCCGGCAGGAAGAAGGGCGGTGCGGCATGAGCGACACCGTGCTCTCCACCCACGGCCTCGTGATGCGCTTCGGCGGCATCACTGCCACCAACAACGTGACGATGGAGCTCAAGCGCGGCGCCCGCCATGCGCTGATCGGCCCCAACGGCGCGGGCAAGACCACGCTCATCAACCAGCTGACGGGCGTGCTCACGCCGACCGAAGGCCGCATCACGCTGCTAGGCGAAGACATCACGAAGCTCGCGCCGCACAAGCGCGTGGCGCGCGGCCTGGTGCGCACATTCCAGATCAACCAGCTTTTCGACTCGATGACGCCGCTGGAAACGCTGGCGCTGGTGGTGTCGCAGCACCAGGGCGCGGGTGCGCAGTGGTGGCGGCCGCTCGGCTCCAGCAAGGCGATCGTCGAACGCGCGACTCAACTGCTCGAGCAGTTCCACCTGAGCGACGTGGCCCGCCAGCAGGTGAAGCACCTGGCCTACGGCAAGCGCCGCCTGCTGGAAATCGCGATCGCCCTGGCCTGCGAGCCGCGCGTGCTGCTGCTCGACGAGCCGGTGGCGGGCGTGCCCGCCGGCGAGCGCGAAGAGCTGCTGCAGACCGTGGCCGCGCTGCCGGCCGACGTGTCGGTGCTGCTGATCGAGCACGACATGGACCTGGTGTTCAGCTTTGCCGACCGCATGACCGTGCTGGTCAACGGCACGCTGCTGACCGAGGGCGACCCCGAAACCATCGCCAACGATCCCAAGGTGAAAGAGGTCTATCTGGGCCACGGAGAAGCTGCCCATGTCTGAGCTGCTGCGAATAGAAAACCTGAGCGCCGGCTACGGCGAGGCCGTGGTGCTGCACGACGTGGCGTTCACGCTGGGCGAAGGCCAGACGCTGGCGCTGCTGGGCCGCAACGGCACCGGCAAGACCACGCTGATCAACACGCTGGCGGGCGCGACGCGCCAGCACGGCGGCAGCATCGCGCTGGGCGGCCAGGCGCTGCACAAGCTGGCGCCGCACCAGCGCGCGGCGGCCGGCATCGGCTGGGTGCCGCAGGAGCGCAACATCTTCAAGTCGCTCACGGTGCACGAGAACCTCACCGCCGTGGAGCGGCCCGGCAAGTGGAACACCCAGCGCGTCTACGAGATGTTCCCGCGTCTTGCCGAGCGCAAGACCAACCTGGGCACGCAGCTCTCCGGCGGCGAGCAGCAGATGCTGGCCGTGGGCCGCGCGCTGGTGCTCAACCCCAGGCTGCTGCTGCTCGACGAGCCGCTCGAGGGGCTCGCGCCCATCATCGTGGAAGAGCTGCTGCGCGCCATCCGCCGCATCACGCAGGACGAGGGGCTGGCCGCGATCATCGTGGAGCAGCATCCGCAGGCGATCCTCGCGATTTCCGACGAGGCGGTGGTGCTGGACCACGGCACCATCGTGCACACCGACTCGGCCGCGGCGCTGCGCGCCCAACCGCAGGTGCTGGACCGGCTGCTGGGCGTCGCGCGCTGAAGCCTCTTCAGATCGCGCAGCCGTCGGGGCCGCACACCGGCGGCGTCGCGGCGGTGTGGGTGGCGGCGGGCTGAGACGCCGCGACCAGCGCGGCGAGCTGCGCCTTCCAGTCTTCGGCGCGGCCCAGCCAGGGGCCGATGTCGATGCGGCCCGCGCGGCCGTCGGCCTGCGTCAGCACGAAGGTCGGAAAACCCTGCCCGCCCGCGCGCTGCAGGAATTGCCGGCTCTCGGCAATGTGCTGCGCAGTCGGCGCGCCCGCGAGGCGATCGAATGCCGCGGCGAAAGCCTCGGCGCCGAGACCGAGTTCGGCCGCCAGTGCCTTCAGCACTCCCACGTCGGCGATGCGCCGGCCTTCCACGTAGTGCGCTTGCTGCAGGCGATGCGCCATGTCCAGCCCGCCGCCGTCGCGCAGCGATTCGGCCGCGAGTACGGCGGTGGTCGGCGGTTCGGAGTCCATCACCGCGCCGGTGTCGCGCAGCAGGCCTTCGAAGTAGTTCTCGCCGAAGGGTTGGCCCGTCATCTCGGCGATGCGGTGGTCGTGCGGCAGCACATAGTCGCGCCACTGGGGCGTGATCTGGCGGCGGTTGGCGCCGGTCATCATGCCGCCGCCGTGGAACTCGACCCTCAGGCCGGGTACGCCGCGCGCCGCGTCGACCAGCGGCGCGGCGGCGTAGCACCAGCCGCACAGCGGGTCGAAGATGTAGTGCAGGGTGGTGCCTTGGTCGGTTGCTGCGTTCATTGCGGCCATTTCATTTCTCCCTTGAAGACCTTGGCGCCGAGTTCCAGCGACGAGGCGTCTTCCAGTTTCGGGTAGCGCTTCTTCATCGCGGCGATGAGCGCGGCCGAGTCCTGGGCCTTGGCAGCCTCGGTCTCGAAAGCCTTGAGGTAGCCGCGCGTGAATTTCACCGACGCGATGGTGTACGGCGCCGAGCCGTCGGCATTCGGCAGGTAGTGGCCGGGCACCACCGTCTTGGGGTGCAGGGCCTGGATGCGGTCCAGCGTCTTGAGCCAGTCGCGGCGCGATTCGGGCGTTTGCGTGTCGGCCACCCACACATGGATGTTGGCCGACACGGGGATGCCGCCGACCACCGCCTTCAGCGAGGGAATCCACGCGAAGCTGCGCTCGGGCGTGGGGCCGTCGAGGCCGACGACCTGGATCTTGCGGCCTTCGAGTTCGAGGCTGTCGCCGGACAGCGCCTCGGGCACCACCAGCGACCTGGGCGCGTTGTCCTTCAGGATCGGGCCCCAGTGCGCGAGCTTGCCGTCCTTCGACGCCTGGATGGCAGCCACCGTCTGCGGCGTGGCGACGATCTTCGCGTCGGGGAAGGCGGCGTGGATCACGTCGAGGCCGAAGTAGTAGTCGGGGTCGCTGTGGCTGATGTAGACCGTGGTGAGCTTCTTGCCCGTGGCCTTGATCTTCTGCACCAGCGCCTCGGCGTCGTTGCGCTGGAACTGCGCGTCGATCAGCACGGCGTCGGTCTGGCCGGTCACGATCTCCGAGGAGACCGGGAACATCGACTTTGCGCCCGGGTTGTAGACGTCGAGCTTGAGCGGTCGGGCGGCCGTTGCGGCCTGCGCGGCCAGCGGGGCGAGGCTCAGGGTAGTGGCGAGGGCGGCGGCGGAGAGTAGGGCTCTGCGGAACATGGTGCGATCTTTCTGTGTGCGGTGAGGGGTGTGACAGCGCTGATGTTTCGAATGTTAGGTTGCGTGAACCGAAACAAAAACCCGACGAACCGCAATGAATCGTTTCCGATTCCGGTCGAATCGGAATCCCGGCGCCCTTATTAGTCCGTCGCGCAGCGCTGCAGATGCGCCACCAGCAACTGCGCCGAGGGCGACAGTGTGGCCTCGTCCCTGAAGCAGATCGCGAACCGCCGGCGCGCCCAGGCATCGGTCAGCGGCATCAGCCGCAGGCCGTAGGCATCGGTGAAGGGCCGCGCCACTTCCGCCGGCACCACGCTGATCGCCAGCCCGGCCCGCACCACGCGCAGCGCGGCGTCGAAGTTCGACACCAGCACCCGGTGCACCAGCGGCTTGCCCGCCACCGCCGCCTCGCGCGCCAGCATCAGCTGCACCGCGCTGAGCGCGGGCATGCCGACGAATTCATGGTCGAGCACGTCCTCGAAGCGCACCTGCGCGTGTTGCGCCACCGGGTGCGACGGATGCGCGACGATGGCCAGGTGGTCGGCGCGGTAGCTGCGCCGCTGCAGGCCTTCGAGGTCGGCCGCGTCCCAGCACAGGCCGATGGAGGCAATGCCTTCGCGGATGCCGCGCACGATCTCCGGGCTCACGCGCTCCTCCATGTCGACGCGGATGTTGCGGTGCGCCGGGTTCTGCAGGAAGCCGGCCACGTCTTCCGCCAGCGATTCGGCCATGACCGACGCCGAAGCCAGGATGCGCACATGCCCGCGCGCGCCGCCGGCATAGGCGGCCATGTCACGCTCGATGCGGTTCACGCTGCCGAGCATGGCGCGGGCGTGCTCCAGCAGGGTCTCGCCGGCCGGCGTCGGCACCACGCCGCGTCGCTTGCGCAGCAGCAGCGGCGTGCCCACCGCCTCTTCAAGCTGCGCCAGCCGCTTGCTGATGGCCGAGCCGACGATGCTGGCCTGCTCGCCCGCGCGCGCGATGCTGTGCGTTTCGCAGACGGAGACGAAGAGGCGGAGGGTGGTCAGGTCGAGGTCGCGCATGGTGTCTCAAGATGTTCCAGTTTGGAAGCGAATCGCTTCCAAAATATACCTTCTGGATCGAATCGGAACTTCTAACATCCGGCCCATACCCTCACGACGGAGACAAAGTCTTGATTCACGCCTTCCTGCCGCCCCGCGCGGTCGTCCGCGAAGTGGGCCTGCGCGACGGCCTCCAGAGCATCGCCCGCGTGCTGCCCACCGAACGCAAGCTCGAATGGATCCGCGACGCCCATGCGGCCGGCCAGCGCGAGATCGAAGTCGGCTCTTTCGTGCCGGCGCACCTGCTGCCGCAACTGGCCGACACCGCCGAACTGCTGGCTTATGCGAAGACGCTGCCGGGCCTGTTCGCCTCGGTGCTGGTGCCCAACCTCAAGGGCGCCGAGCGTGCCATCGCGGGCGAGGCTGACCTGATGATCGTGCCGCTGTCGGCCAGCCATGCGCACAGCCTTGCCAACCTGCGCAAGACGCCGGACGAAGTGGTGGCCGAGGTCGGCCGCATCCGCGCGGCACGCGATGCGGCGGGGTCGAAGACGCTGATCGACGGCGGCGTGGGCACGGCCTTCGGCTGCACGCTGCAGGGCCGTGTCGATCCCGACGAAGTGCTGCGGCTGATGCAGGCGCTGCTCGACGCCGGCGCCGACCGCGTGAGCCTGGCCGACACCGTCGGCTATGCCGATCCGGCGATGGTGCGCAGCCTGTTCGAGCGCGCGCTGCGCATCGCGGGAGACCGGCTGTGGTGCGGCCATTTCCACGACACCCGCGGCATGGGGCTCGCGAACGCGTATGCGGCGCTGGAGGTCGGCATCACGCGTTTCGACGCCTGCCTGGCCGGCATCGGCGGCTGCCCGCACGCGCCCGGCGCCAGCGGCAACGTCGACACGGAGGACCTGGTGTTCATGCTCCAGAGCATGGGCGTCGAGACCGGCGTCGACCTGCCGAAACTGCTCGACCTGCGCCGCCGCGTGGCGGGCTGGCTCGATGGCGAAACGCTGCAGGGCACGGTATGGCGCGCGGGTTTTCCCAAGACCTTTGCCGTGGCCGAGGGAGTCGCCGCATGAGCGCCGCCGAAGAAAAGAAGCGCCTGCCGCTCGCGGGCATCCGCGTGGTCGAGTTCACCCACATGGTCATGGGCCCGACCTGCGGCATGGTGCTCGCGGACCTGGGGGCGGAAGTCATCAAGGTCGAGCCGATCGAGGGCGACCGCACCCGGCACCTGCTGGGCGCGGGCGCGGGCTTCTTTCCCATGTTCAACCGCAACAAGAAGAGCATCGCGCTCGACCTGCGCAACCCCCAGGGGCTGGAAGCCGCGCTGCGCCTGTGCGCCACGGCCGACGTGGTGGCGCAGAACTTCAAGCCCGGCACCATGGACAAGCACGGCCTGGGCTACGCCGCGCTCGGCAAGCTGAACCCGCGCCTCGTGTACGTCAACCACACCGGCTTCCTGCCCGGCCCCTACGAGCACCGCACCGCGCTCGACGAGGTGGTGCAGATGATGGGCGGGCTGGCCTACATGACCGGGCGCCCGGGCGATCCGCTGCGCGCAGGCACCAGCGTGAACGACATCATGGGCGGCATGTTCGGCGCCATCGGCGCCATTGCCGCGCTGATGCAGCGCGCCGAGACCGGCAAGGGGCAGGAAGTGCAGTCCGCGCTGTTCGAGAACAACGTGTTCCTGGTCGGCCAGCACATGCTGCAGTACGCCATCACCGGCCAGGCCGCCGCGCCGATGCCCGAACGCATCTCGGCGTGGGCGCTGTACGACGTGTTCACGGTGAAAGACGGCGAGCAGATCTTCCTGGCCGCGGTGAGCGACGCGCAATGGAAGACGTTCTGCGACGCGCTGGGCTTCGACGACCTGAAGGCCGACGCCGCCCTGCAGACGAACAACGAGCGCGTGCGTGCGCGGCCCACCTTGCTGGCCGACTTGCGCGAGCGGCTGGCCGGGCGTTCGGCGTCGGAACTGTCGGCCATCTTCGAGGCCAACGGCCTGCCTTTCGCGCCGATCACGCGGCCCGAAGACCTCTATGCCGATCCGCACCTCCAGGCCACCGGCGGCCTCGTGGACATCCGCCTGCCGGACGGCGAGCGTGCCGGCGAAATGGCGCAGACCACGCTGTTCCCGATCACGCTCGGCGGCGAGCGCCTGGGCGTGCGCATGCACCCGCCGACGCTGGGCGAGCACACCCGCGAACTGCTGGCCGAGCTGGGCTATGCGCGCGAGCAGGTCGATGAACTGCTTGCGGGCTCGGCGGTGGCCTGATCCACGCGCCGGCGCGAATTTTCAAAACCATAAAGAGAGACAAAGCCATGAGCGACAAGACATTCCTCCCGATGAACCGCCGTTCGGTGCTGGGCCTCGGCGCCTGCGCCGCGGCGGTGGCCGCATGCCCGGCGCTCGCGCAGGGCTCGGACAAGCCGATCCGCTTCATCCTGCCGATCAGCGCCGGCTCCGGCGTCGACACCATCGTGCGCGCGGCGGCGCCCGCGCTCGGCAAGGCCTTCGGCCAGCCCGTGGTGATCGAGAACCTGCCGGGCGCCGGCGGCATCACCGGCGCGGCGGCCATCGTCAAGGCCGCGCCCGACGGGCTCACGCTGGGCATGGTGTCGAACAACCACGTCATCAACCCGGCGGTGTTCAAGAAGATGCCATTCGACGCGATCACCGACATCACGCCGATCAGCGTGGTGGGCGCCACGCCGCTCGTGTTGGTGGCCAACCCGAAGCTGCCCGCAAAGAACGTGCAGGAGCTGATCGCGCTGCTGCGCGCCAAGCCCGGCGGCTACAACTACGCGTCGTCGGGCAACGGCACCATCATTCACCTGGCCGGCGAGATGTTCATGGACGAGGCCGGCGTGAAGGCGCGGCACATCCCGTACAAGGGCACGGGCCCGATGGTCACGGACATGATCGGCGGGCAGGTCGAGATGGGCGTGGTGTCGTTGCCAGCGGTGCAGCCGCACATCAAGAGCGGCGCGCTGCGCGCCATCGGCCTGTGCGGCGCCACGCGTTCGCCGGCCGCGCCGGACATCGCGACCATCGCGGAGCAGGGGCTGCCCAACTACGCGGTCGAAGGCTGGTTCGCGGTGATCGGGCCGGCGAAGATGCAGGCTGCCGACGTGCAGCGTGTGCACGACGCGGTGGCGGCGGCCTTTACCAGCGCCGAGGTGAAAGAGGCAATGGACAAGCAGGGCAACGCCATCAAGCCCACCACGCCCGCGCAGGCCGCGGCGTATTTCCGCAGCGAGGCGGCGCGATACGCGGCGCTGGTGAAGAAGGCGAACGTCGTCCTGGAATGAAGGATTCGCTCCTTCCCCTTCCGGGGGAAGGCTGGGATGGGGGCAGGCAGAGCGTCTGCAATGGGCGCCGCTTTGGGCAATGCATCAGGGCCTAGGCCGGACCGACCGCGCGGTAGAGCGCCCGCACGAAATCCGACTGCGTGATCATTCCCGTCAGGCGCTTCTCGTCGTCGATGATCGGGATGTGGTGATGCCCGCCTTCGGAGAACAGCGGCACCAGGTCGACCACCGGCCGGTCGGCGCTGGCCACGCGCACCTGGCGCGTCATGATCTGGCCGACCACTTCGGGCTTGTTCGACATCACGGTGCGCGTGGCACGGATCAGCTCGCGCAGCCTGCCCGCGATGCCGTCGTGGTGCTGCAGGTCGAGCTGGCGGAAGAAGTCGGCCTGCGTGACGATGCCGACCACGCGGCGCGTGCGGTCCGTGACCGGCAGGGCCTTGATGCGGCGTTCGTGCATCAGCGCCCAGGCCTCCTGCAGCGGCGTGCCGAACTCCACCGAGACGGGCTCGCGCGACATGATGTCGGCGCAATGCAGCGTGCCGAGGCGGCGCTTGTACGACTCCAGCTCGGTCTGCTGGATCAACGATTCGAGGTCGTCGCGGCTGATGTCCAGCACCTGGTTGTAGCGGGCCAGCACGGCGTCGATGTCGGCCTGGCTGAAACGCGCGTCGGCGGCCGGCGGGCGCGCGACCTGCACATGCGGATAGCGCCGGCCGGTGAGGGTGTTGTAGAGAACGCCCGCCAGCACCAGCAGCAGCGAGTTGGTGAAGAAGGGAAACAGCGCGGACGAGAAATGCGTGGTGTGCGTCAGCACCGCGAGCAGCGCCGCGGCGCCGCCGGGCGGGTGCAGGCAGCGCGCGCCGAACATGAGCGCGACGGCCAGTGCCACGGCCACGGCTGCGGCGATGGTCGGCTCGGGAATCCAGCTGGCGCAGGCGATGCCCACCACCGCCGACAGCGTGTTGCCGCCGATCACCGGCCAGGGCTGCGCCAGCGGGCTGGCCGGCACCGCGAACACCAGCACCGCGCTGGCGCCCAGCGGCGCGATCAGCCAGACGCTTGCGTGCAGCGGACCTGCCAGCCAGTGCGACAGCAGCGCCGCCGCCAGCAGGCCGAGGCCCGCGCCGGCCACTGCGCGCAGACGTTCGCGCGCATCGACGGTGGTGCGTGCCGGCAGCCAGGCGCGCGCGTGGGCCAGCAGGGCGTCGAACCGCATAGGAGCGTGCGCTGCCTGCTCAGCCTTCGTGCGCCACCATGCGCCCGATCTCGGGCCATCGGCCGTGCAGCCACACCCAGGCGACGAGTCCGATGGCGAGCATGGCCATGGAGGTCAGCGCCAGCGCGAGCGTGGAGTGCATCACCAGCGGCGCCACCGCGCCGGCCACGATGCCGTTGGCGGTGGAGCCGATCACCGCCTGCAGCGACGAGGCCATGCCGCGGCGCTCGGGGTGCAAATCGAGCACCAGCAGCGTGACCACCGGCACCATCAGCGCCCAGCCGAAGGCGAACACCGCCAGCGGCCACAGCGCCCATGCCACGTGCGCCTGGAAGAAGGTGTTGGCTACCACGTTGACCACCGAGGTGACCAGCATGATGAGAAAGCCGTCGCGGATCTGCCGCTTGGGCGCCACCTTGCCCGCCATGCGCCCGCTGGCGCGCGCGCCGAGCATGATGCCGCCGATGGTCAGCAGGAAGAACCAGAAGAACTGCTGCGGCTGCAGCGCGAGGTGGTCGCCGAGGAACGCGGGCGCGGCCAGCACGTAGAGGAACATGCCGTTGAAGGGCACACCGCTGGCAAAGGCCAGCAGCAGGAAGCGCGGGTCGGAGCACAGGTCCCAGTAGCCGCGCATCAGGTGGCGCACCTGGAAGGGCTGGCGGTGGTCCTTGTGCAGTGTCTCGGGCAGCAGCTTGTAGTTGGCCGTGAACAGCACCACGCCCACCGCCACCAGGAACCAGAACACCGCATGCCAGCCCGCGTGCACGAACAGGAAGCCGCCCACGATGGGCGCGATGGCCGGCGCCACGCCGAAGTAGATCGTGACCTGGCTCATCACCCGCTGCGCCTCGGCGGGCGGGAACATGTCGCGGATCACCGCGCGCGAGACCACGATGCCCGCTCCGGTCGACAGTCCCTGCAGTCCGCGGAACAGCACCAGCTGCGTGATGTTCTGCGACAGCGCACAGCCCAGCGACGCCAGCGTGAACACCGCCAGGCCCCACAGCACCACCGGGCGGCGCCCGAAGCTGTCCGACAGCGCGCCGTGGAACAGGTTCATGAACGCGAAGCCGAACAGGTAGGCCGAGAGCGTCTGCTGCATCTCTGCAGGCGTGGCGCCGATCGACTGCGCGATGCCGGAGAACGCCGGGATGTAGGTGTCGATCGAGAAGGGCCCGAGCATGCCCAGCACGGCGAGCAGCACGGCAAGCGCCCAGCGCGGGGCCTGCCAGAGTTTGTCTGCATCGGGATTCATGGAAAGGCAGCTCCGTTGTACTTGTTGTCTGTCTACGAAAAAGAGAACGCCCGCCGCCCGTATGAGGGGCAAGGCGGGCGCTTTGGCTTCAGCGAACCCGGATTACAGGGTGTCGATGAAGCTGCGCAGCTTGTCCGAACGGCTCGGGTGCTTCAGCTTGCGCAGCGCCTTGGCTTCGATCTGGCGGATGCGCTCGCGGGTCACGTCGAACTGCTTGCCGACTTCTTCCAGCGTGTGGTCGGTCGACATTTCGATGCCGAAGCGCATGCGCAGCACCTTGGCTTCGCGCGGCGTGAGCGAGTCGAGGATGTCCTTGACCACGTCGCGCAGGCCGGCCTGCATGGCGGCTTCGATGGGCGCCGTGTTGCTGCTGTCCTCGATGAAATCGCCCAGGTGCGAATCGTCGTCGTCGCCGATGGGGGTTTCCATCGAGATCGGCTCCTTGGCGATCTTCATGATCTTGCGGATCTTGTCTTCCGGGATCTCCATCTTCGCGGCCAGGATGCCGGCGTCGGGCTCGAAGCCGAACTCCTGCAAGTGCTGGCGCGAAATGCGGTTCATCTTGTTGATCGTCTCGATCATGTGCACCGGGATGCGGATGGTGCGCGCCTGGTCGGCGATCGAGCGGGTGATGGCCTGGCGGATCCACCACGTCGCATAGGTCGAGAATTTGTAGCCGCGACGGTATTCGAACTTGTCGACCGCCTTCATCAGGCCGATGTTGCCTTCCTGGATCAGGTCCAGGAACTGCAGGCCGCGGTTGGTGTACTTCTTGGCGATGGAGATCACGAGGCGCAGGTTGGCCTCGATCATTTCCTTCTTGGCATCGCGCGAAGAAGACTCGCCTTCGTTCATGCGCTTGTTGATGTCCTTGAGCTGCGTGAGCGGCACCACCACGCGCGACTGGATGTCGGCGAGCTTCTGCTGCAGTTCCTGCACCGGCGGGATGTTGCGCCCGAGCACCGTGCTCCACGGCTTGCCGGCGGCGGCCTGCTTCTCGACCCACTTGAGGTTCAGCAGGTTGGACGGAACGACGTTGCCGTTCTTGTCGAAGCCGCTGAAGTCGCGGATGAACTCTTCCTGCGGGAAGCCGCACTTGTCCACGATGATGCGGCGCAGCTCGCGTTCCTTCTTGCGGACGTCGTCCACCTGCGTGCGCACCAGGTCGCACAGCTTCTCGATGGTGCGGGCGGTGAAGCGGATGGTCATCAGCTCGTCCGACATGGCCTGCTGGGCCTTGGCGTACGCCGGCGTGCCGTAGCCTTCCTTGTCGTAGATCTTGTGGACCTTCTCGAACAGGGCGGCGATGCGGTCGAAGCGCTCGAGCGCGTCGCGCTTGAGTTCCTCGAGCTTCTTGGTCAGGGCCTTGGAGCCGCCCTTGCCGTCGTCGTCGTCTTCCTCGTCGAATTCGTCGAAGTCTTCCTCGGCCACGTAGTCGTCGGCCTCGTTGGGGTTCGAGAAGCCGTCGACGATGGTCGAGATGACGACCTTGCCTTCACGGATCTCGGCGGCCAGGCGCAGGATTTCGGCGATGGTGGCGGGGGAGGCCGAGATGGCTTCCATCATGGCCATCAGGCCGCCTTCGATGCGCTTGGCGATTTCGATTTCGCCTTCGCGGGTCAGCAGCTCGACCGTGCCCATTTCGCGCATGTACATGCGCACGGGGTCGGTGGTGCGGCCGAACTCGCTGTCCACCGTGGACAGGGCCGCTTCGGCTTCTTCCTCGGCTTCTTCCACCGTGGTGGCGGTGGGCGCGGTGTTGTTCAGCAGCAGGGTCTCGGCGTCGGGCGTCTGCTCGTACACCGCCACGCCCATGTCGTTGAGCATGGTGACCACGACTTCCATGGTCTCGGCGTCGACCAGCTTGTCGGGCAAGTGGTCGGAGATTTCGCCGTGCGTGAGGTAGCCGCGGGTCTTGCCCAGCGTGATCAGGGTCTTCAGGCGCGAGCGGCGCTTGGCCAGGTCTTCTTCGGAGAGCACGGTCTCGTCGAGGCCGAACTCCTTCATCAAGGCGCGTTCCTTCGCCTTGCTGATCTTCATTCGAAGCGGCTTGACCTTCTCTTCGGTGGTCGTGGCTGCCGCGGGTTCGTCGCCGGCCAGGTCGTCCTCGATGTCCGACAGGTCGATGTCGCTCTCGGGCGCGTCCTTGTCAGCCTTGGGCTTGCGGCCGCGCTTGGCGCCGGTGGAGGCAGCGGCGCCGGCGGCCTTGGGCGGGCGCCCGACTTTCTTGGCGGCGGGGGCGGCGGCTTTTTTGGGATCGTCGAGAGAGGTCGATTTCGTGGGCACGGTTTTCACTTTCGTTGCGGCTGCCGATTTGGTTGCGGCGGCACCCGTCTTAGTTGCCGGCGACTGGCCGGCTTTCAACGGTTTTTCTGCTGCGGGCGTGGTGGCGACGCTTTTGGCAAGTGAAGGAGCAGGCTTCTTTGAACTGGGCATACGACCTCGTTACGGCAAGAAAAGACAAGCGGAATCACAGGCGCGCCGTCACGCAGACAGCGCCACCACGCCCGTGCACAGGCACGGACAAAACAATTGGGAAAGAGGAAGTAATTCCTCAACAGGCAAGATGTCGGGCGAACATTTGGTGTGCAGTCCTTGCGGTTATTGACCCTTTCCGCCGGAATTTACCGTTGGAGTGCGTTGCGCTAGGGGTCGGCCCGGAGGTGCTGCTGTCGCTCTTGCCTAATTTCGCCAGTTGCGAAGCCCTACATTATAGCGCGTTGCGCAAATTTCAAGCACTTTCTGTACCGGACGGGCGCAGGCGGTTGCGCAATTCGAGCCGGCGCGCCTCCAGCGCCTTGTAGCGCTCCAGGGCCTTCGGGTCCTTGCCCACGGCCGCGATGGCCTCGCTCTGCTGGGCTTTCAGGCGGTCGTCGAGCATGAAGTCGAGCACGCTGGTCAGCTCCTTGGCGGCGTCTGCCAGGTGCTGTTCTTCCTCGCCCTCGGGCACCGGTCCGGCTTCGGACACGGCCATGAGCCGCTCGGCCAGCGGCTCGAATTCGAGCCCGCGCAGGCCCTCGCGCAGCGCCGCCCAGGGCTGTACGCCGTGCTCGTGCAGCTGGCTGTCGAGCCAGGTGAAGAGGGCGCCGTGGGCGCCGGGCAGGTCGCACAGCATCAGGTGCAGCTCGTGCGAAAGCGCCTCCCACTGCGCCATGTTCGACAGCAGCAGCCGCACCGCCACGTCGGGCCGGCTGGGCGGGGTGCCGCGGCCGCGCAGCGGTTCGATGGGTTCCTCGAACTTGCCGCCCCAGCGCTTGCCCTTGGTGAACTTGCGCTGCGGCTGGAACTTGGGCTTGCTATCGCTTTCATAGCGCGGCGGCTCGTAGTCCTGCGGCGGCATGTCGGGGTAGTAGTCGTCGCCGCCGCCCGTGTACATGGGCGGCTCGTTGTGGCGCTGTCCGGCGGAGGCGCCGCCAGGCTTGCGCGGGCCGGGCGTGGAGGCCCACAGCTCCGAGAGCGCCGCCGCGTCCAGCTGCACCAGCGTGGCGATCTCGCTCAGCAGCTGCCGCTTGAGCGCGCCGTCTGGCATCGCGCTCCAGAGCGGGCGCACGTTGCTGGTCATGTGGGCGCGGCCTTCGGCGGTGGTCAGGTCGCAGCCTTCGCGGGCGGCCTCGAGCATGAAGCGCGACAGCGGGGTGGCCTCGGCCACGAAGCGGGCGAAGGCTTCGGCGCCGTGTTCGCGGATGAAGCTGTCGGGGTCGTGCTCGGCCGGCAGGAACAAGAACTTGATGCTGCGCACATCGGTGGCGTAGGGCAGCGCGCCGTCGAGCGCCTTGCGCGCGGCGCGGCGGCCGGCGGCGTCGCCGTCGAAGCTGAACACCACCGATTCGGTGAAGCGGAAGAGCTTTTGCACATGCTCGCTCGTGCAGGCCGTGCCCAGCGTGGCCACCGCATTCGGAAAGCCGAGCTGCGCCAGCGCCACCACGTCCATGTAGCCCTCGGTGACCAGTGCGTAGCCCCGGTCGCGGAAGGCGGCGCGGGCTTCATAGAGGCCGTAGAGCTCGCGGCCCTTGCTGAACACGGGCGTCTCGGGCGAGTTCAGGTACTTGGGCTTTTCGTCGCCCAGCACCCGGCCGCCGAAGCCGATGCATTCGCCCTTCACGTTGCGGATCGGGAACATCACGCGGTCGCGGAAGCGGTCGTAGCGCTTGGCTTCCTCCTCGCTGAGCTTGCCTTCCTCGTTGTTGACGATCACCAGGCCGCTCTCGGCGAGCAGCGGGTCGTCGTAGTCGGGGAACACGCTGGCCAGCGCGCGCCAGCCGGCCGGCGCATAGCCGATGCCGAACTGCTTGGCCACTTCGCCGGACACGCCCCGGCCCTTCAGGTATTCGATGGCGCCAGGCGCCTGGCGCAGGTGCTTGCGGTAGGCGTCGCCGGCCTTTTCGAGCACGTCGGTCAGCGTCGCCTGCTTCTGGCGCTGGCTGGCCGCGCGGGCGCGCTCGGCGGGGGAGGCGTCGTCTTCGGGCACCTGCAGGCCGTACTGCCCGGCCAGGTCATGCACCGCCTCGACGAAGCCCATGCCCGCATGCTCCATCAGGAAGCCGATGGCGTTGCCATGCACCCCGCAGCCGAAGCAGTGATAGAACTGCTTGGTCGGGCTGACGGAGAAAGAGGGCGATTTCTCGCCGTGGAACGGGCACAGGCCCATGAAATTGGCGCCGGCCTTCTTGAGCTGCACATAGCGGCCGACGATTTCGACCACATCGGCGCGCGCGATGAGTTCCTGGATGAATGAAGCGGGGATGGTCATGTAGGCGAAGAGCGGCAAATCATACGCAAGCCGCCGAACGCCCGGGGCCGGGCGGCATACTGGCCGCGACCGAAATCCACGCATGACGATGTCCAACCCCTTGCAACATGCTGCTCCCGTGCTGCGCCACCCCGTGCGATTCGCCTGGGAAGCGCTGAAGGAATTCCGCGCCAACCAGGGCCTGCTGCTCGCGGGCGCGGTGGCTTACTACGCGCTCCTGTCCATCGTGCCGCTGCTGATCGTGAGCGTGATCGCGCTGTCGCACGTCATCGAGCAGGCCGAATTGCTGCGCACCATCGGGCGGTACCTCGAATGGCTGCTGCCGGGGCAGTCGAAGGCCATCGTGGCCGAGCTGTCGAGTTTCCTGGACCACCGCGACGTGCTCGGGCCGGTGCTGCTGGTGACGATGATCTTCTTCAGCTCGCTGGCCTTCAGCGTGCTCGAGAGCGCAATGGCGGTGTTCTTCCACCACCGCAAGGCCGCCCACAAGCGCCATTTCCTCGTGTCGGTGGCCATGCCGTACGTCTACATCCTGTGCCTGTGCGTGGGGCTGCTGCTGGTCACGCTGGTGTCGGGCGCGCTGCAGCTGGTGGGGCAGGAGAGCGTCGACCTGTTGGGCCACAGCTGGTCGCTGTCGGGCATTTCGGGGCTTCTGCTGTACCTGCTGGGGCTGGGCGGCGAGATCTTCATGCTGACCTCGCTCTACCTCGTGATGCCGGCCGGGCGCATGTCGCTGCGGCATGCGCTGCTGGGCGGCGTGACGGCCGCGCTGCTGTGGGAGGCCACGCGGCGCGTGCTGATCTGGTACTTCTCGACGCTGTCGCAGGTGAACGTGGTCTACGGCTCGCTCACCACGGCGATCGTGGTGCTGCTGAGCCTGGAGATTGCGGCCACCCTGGTGCTGCTGGGGGCCCAGGTGATCGCGCAGTACGAGCGCCTGGACCGCACCGGCAGCACCAAGCCGCCAGCCTCGGAGGTCAGCGGGGAGCCAATCGAATCGCTCCGTCCAGACGAATCACCTCGCCGTTGAGCATGTCGTTCTCGATGATGTGCTTTGCCAGCTTGGCGTAGTCCTCGGGCGTGCCCAGGCGGGAAGGGAAGGGCACGCTGGCGGCCAGGGCGTCCTGCACTTCCTGCGGCATGCCGAACAGCATGGGCGTGCCGAAGATGCCGGGGGCGATGGTCATGTTGCGGATGCCGCTGCGCGCGAGGTCGCGGGCGATCGGCAGCGTCATGCCGACCACGCCGCCCTTGGAGGCGCTGTAGGCCGCCTGGCCGATCTGGCCGTCGTAGGCCGCGACCGAGGCGGTTGAAATCAGCACACCGCGCTCGCCGGTGGCTTCGGGCTCGTTCTTGCCCATGGCGTCGGCCGCCAGGCGGATCATGTTGAAGCTGCCGATCAGGTTGACCGTGACGGTCTTGCTGAACACCGCCAGCGCGTGCGGGCCGTTCTTGCCCACGGTCTTCTCGGCCGGCGCGATGCCGGCGCAGTTGACCAGCCCGACCAACTTGCCGAGCTTGAGCGCGGCGGCCACCACGGCCTGGCCGTCGGCTTCCTGGCTCACGTCGCACTTGACGAACACGCCGCCGATTTCCTTGGCAACGGCTTCGCCCTTGTCAGCCTGCATGTCGGCGATGACCACCTTGCCGCCGTTGGCGGCCAGCATGCGCGCCGTGCCTTCGCCGAGGCCCGAAGCGCCACCGGTCACGATAAAAACCTTGCCGTCGATCTGCATAAAAAGTCTCCTGGGATAAGCCTTTCATTATCGAAGACGCCCGCCAGGCCAAAAAAAAGGCCTCATCCGAAGATGAGGCCCTGAATTGGATCCGTGAGGACCCAAGGAGACAACTGGTGGTGGTCGGCGGCTCAGCGCTTGCGCGAAGCGGTCGCGGTCTTCGCGGCGGCGACGGCTTGGTTCGACACGGCGTTGAAGTTGGCTTCGGCGACGTCCGACGCCTGCTTGACGGCCTTCTGGACCGATTCGAAAGCGTTGTTGGCGGCGGCCACGGCGCTCTTCATCACGGCGACGGCGGTTTCCGAACCGGCCGGGGCATTCTTGGAAGCGCTGTCGACGAGGCCGACGAAGGCTTGCTGGGCTTCGGTGGCCTTGGCTTCGAATGCCTTGCCGAACTCGGCGCCGGTGCCTTGGGCGATGTCGTACAGGTGACGGCTGTAGGCGGCGGTCTTTTCAGCCAGGGGCTGGAACAGGCTGGCTTGCAGCGTCAGCAGTTCTTGCGCGTCCTTCACGCTCAGGGCGGCCTGGGCGGTGCTCTGGGCTTCGGCCAGGGCTGCCTTGGAAGCGGTCACGTTCAGTTCGACCAGCTTTTCGACGCCTTCGAATGCCTTGGTGGTCAGGCCGAACAGGGTTTCGAGGTTGGCCTTTTGGGCGGCGAGGATTTGGTCAGCGGTCAGGGCCATTTGAGATCTCCAGAAGGGATGATTGGGTGGTCGGTTCACGTTGCGCTGTCTCGCCGTCTATGTTGCGGTGCAGCATGGTCTCAAGTATAGGCAGCTGGTTTTTGCGGGCAAGGGGTTTTTGCTGCTCTGCAGCAATTTAGAACCCGTCTTCTAAATTCGGCCTGCCGCTCCAGAATGCAGCCATGCGCGCTTTCTATTCCGGCCAGTTCGTCCTGCCCCTGCCCGAGGGCCATCGCTTTCCCATGTCGCGCTACGCCATGCTGCGCGACCGCCTGCTGGAGCAGCTTCCGGCCGTGGTGATGGACGTGGCCCCGCGCGCCGGCGACGACGAACTGGCGCTCGCCCACACGGCCGAATGGATCTCCGCCGTCAGCGACGGCAGCGTCAGCCCGCAGGCGATGCGAGAGATCGGCTTTCCCTGGAGCGAGGCGATGGTCGAGCGCTCGCGCCGTTCCGCCGGCGCCACCGTCGCGGCCTGCCGCGCGGCCTTCTCGGAGGGCGTGTCGGCCAACATGGCCGGCGGCACGCATCACGCCTACGCCGACAAAGGCAGCGGCTTCTGCGTCTTCAACGACGCCGCCGTGGCTGCCCGGCTCATGCAGGCGGAGCACGCCCGCGCCGGGCAGTTGCTCCGGGTGGCGGTGGTCGATCTCGACGTGCACCAGGGCAACGGCACCGCGAGCATCTTCCAGGGCGACCCGAGCGTGTTCACGCTGTCGCTGCACGGCCAGAAGAACTTTCCCTTCCGCAAGGAGACGAGCGACCTCGATGTCGAATTGCCCGACGGCTGCGGCGACGCCGAGTACCTTGCCGCGCTGGAGCACGCCCTTGACGAGTTCGATCGGCGCTTCGCCCCCGGTCTCGTGATCTATCTCGCCGGCGCCGATCCCTTCGAGCGCGACCGCCTGGGCCGCCTCAAGCTCAGCTTCGACGGGCTGGAGGCGCGCGACCGGCGCGTCTTCGACTGGGCCTGGCAGCGCCGCCTGCCGATGGCGTTTGCCATGGCCGGCGGCTATGCCAGCGACATCGCGGAGACGGTGCAGGTGCAGGTCGGCACCTTCAGGGTGGCCCTGGAGTACTGGCGCCGCTGGCAAAATGCCGCGCGATGAGCGCCACCACCAAACCCACCCCGCATACACGCGACGGCTATCGCGCCTTTCGCAGCATCCCGACGCGCTGGGCCGACAACGACATGTACGGCCACGTCAACAACGTCGTCTACTACAGCTGGTTCGACACTGCGGTCAACGCGCTGCTGATCGAGCGCGGCGCGCTCGACATCCATCAGGGCCAGACCATCGGCTTCGTGGTCGAGACCCAATGCAACTACTTCGCTCCCATCGCGTTTCCCCAGACGGTGGAGGCGGGCATCCGCGTCGCGCAGGCCGGCCGCTCCAGCGTGCGCTACGAGATCGCGCTGTTCGCCGAGGGCTCTGACAGCGCAGCGGCGCAAGGCCACTTCATCCACGTCTACGTCGACCGCGCCACCCAGCGCCCTGTGCCGCTGCCAGAGGCCTTGCAGCAGGTGGTGGACTGGCTCAAGGCCTGAGCGGACAACCAGCTCTTCAACGAGAAACGGCGCCCGAGGGCGCCGTTCCGTCTGTTGAAGGCGCTCAGGCCTTACATCGTCTTCTTCATGGCCTTGATGTCGGCCTTGCCCTTGTCTTCGTCAGCCTTGGCCTGGTTCACGCAGGCGCTCTTGGCGTCGCCCTTCTGGTCGTCGCACTTTTCCTTGGCGACCTCGTAGGTGGCCTTCACCTTTTCCTCGGCGACCTTGCGGGCATGGCTGTCGCTCGGCTGATATTGCTGTTCCAGCTCGGCCTTGGCCACGTCTTCCTTGCCCTTGGCTTCCTTCTGGCAGACATCCTTGGCGTTGTCCTTCATCGTGTCGCACTGGGTCTTGGCGACCTTGTAGTCGGCCTCGATCTTTTCCTTGGCGACCTTGTATTCGTCCTTGGTCATCGCGCTGGCTTGCGTGGCGACGAAGCAGGTGGATGCCAGGGCGAGCATCAGCAGGTGTTTTTTCATATGAGTTTTCCTTCAGGGAGATGTTGAAACAGGGTTCGGTTCAGCGAACGGCTCAGTAGCGCTCGAACCAGAGTGCATCGGGCGTGCGGCCGTCGCGGGATTCCCACTCCTTGACCTGCTTCTCCGCCTCATCGCGGCTGATGCCGTGGCGCTCCTGGATGCGGCCCAGCAGTTGGTCGCGCTTGCCGGCAATGACATCGAAGTCGTCGTCGGTCAGCTTTCCCCATTGCTCCTTGACCTTGCCCTTGAGCTGTTTCCAGTTGCCTTCGATGGTGTCCTTGTTCATGCGACTCTCCTTTGAGATGTTGATCCGGCGGACTGTTGCGCCGCCGTGAAGTCAATGTCGCCGGGTCGATTCACCCCCGTGGTAGGACGTGCTGTCCGGGCCTCGTAGGCAGAGGCCGACGCCTCCCGTGATAATCGAGCGGACGCCGAAAGTTTGAGACACCGCATCGCGTACAGCACCATGATCATTCACAGCCTGCTCGACACCGACCTCTACAAATTCACGATGATGCAGGTCGTGCTGCACCACTTTCCCGGCGCCCGGGTCGAGTACCGCTTCAAGTGCCGCAACCCCGGTGTCGACCTGGCCCAGTTCGCGGGCCAGATCCGCGACGAGGTGCGCAGCCTGTGCTCGCTGCAGTTCCGCGACGCCGAGCTCGCCTACCTGCGCTCCATGCGCTTCATCAAGAGCGACTTCGTCGACTTCCTCGGGCTCTTCAGGCTCAACGAGAAGTACATCAACATCATTCCCCAGCCCTCGGGCGAGCTCGAGATCCGCATCAAGGGGCCGTGGCTGCACACCATCCTGTTCGAGATCCCGGTGCTGGCCATCGTCAACGAGGTCTATTTCCGCAACACCCGCAAGAAGCCCGATTTCGAAGAGGGCCGCCGCCGGCTCGAGACCAAGATCGCGCAACTGCAGGACGAGGGCCTGGCCGACCTCAAGATCGCCGACTACGGCACGCGCCGCCGCTTCTCCAAGGACTGGCATGAAGAGGTCCTGCGCACGCTCACCGCTCGGCTGGGCGCAGTCACGCCGCCGGCGGTGCAGCAGCCCACGGGCGCGCGGCTGCCGCAGCTCGCGGGCACCAGCAACGTGCTGTACGCCATGAAGCTCGGCCTGATTCCGCTGGGCACCATGGCGCACGAATACCTGCAGGCCTGCCAGGCGCTCGGCCCGCGGCTGCGCGACAGCCAGATCTTCGGCTTCGAGAGCTGGGCGCGCGAGTACCGCGGCGACCTCGGCATCGCGCTGTCCGACGTGTATGGCATGAGCGCCTTCCTGCGCGACTTCGACCTGTATTTCTGCAAGCTCTTCGACGGTGCCCGCCACGACAGCGGCGACCCGTTCCAGTGGGGCGAGCGCATGCTGGCGCATTACGTCGCCAACCGGGTCGACCCGCGCACCAAGACGCTGATCTTCAGCGACGGCCTCACGGTGCCGCGCACCATCGAGCTCTACCAGCAGTTCCGCGGCCGCTGCCAGCTGGCCTTCGGCATCGGCACCAACCTCACCAACGACCTGGGCTACGAGCCGCTGCAGATCGTCATCAAGATGATCCACTGCAACGACCAGCCGGTGGCCAAGCTGTCGGACACGCCGTCCAAGAACATGTGCGAGGACGAGAAATACCTGGCCTACCTGCGGCAGGTCTTCGAGATCGAACAACCCCCCGCCTGACGGCTGTACCCGCGCCCCGCCCCGCACGGTCTGGTACGGTACAGCCCCGATGAAAAAAACGATCCGACTGACCGCGGCCGCGGTGCCGCTGCTCCTTCTTCCCGCCCTGGCCACGGCCGCCGACTTCGACGGCGGCAAGCTGTCGCCGCTGTGGGGCGTGCCCTTCGCGGGCATCCTGCTGTCGATCGCGCTGATGCCGCTGCTTGCGCCGTCTTTCTGGCATCACCACTACGGAAAGATATCCGCGGCCTGGGCCCTGGCCTTCCTGCTGCCCTTTGCCGCCACCTACGGCGCGACGCTGGCCGGCGTGCAGCTGGTGCATGCGCTGGTGGCCGAGTACATCCCGTTCATCATCCTGCTGACGGCGCTGTTCACCGTGGCGGGCGGCATCCATATCCGGGGCAACCTGCGCGGCGCGCCGGGGCTCAACACGGCCATCCTTGCCATCGGCGCGGTGCTCGCAAGCTTCATGGGCACCACGGGGGCCTCGATGCTGCTGATACGGCCGCTGATCCGCGCCAACGACAACCGCGTGCACAGGGTGCATGTGATCGTGTTCTTCATCTTCATCGTGTCGAACGCGGGCGGCTCGCTCACGCCGCTGGGCGATCCGCCGCTGTTCCTCGGCTTCCTGAAGGGCGTCAGCTTTTTCTGGACCGTGCAGAACATCCTGCCCGAGACGCTCTTCATCCTGTCCGTGCTGCTGGCGTTGTTCTATTTCATCGACCGCCACTACTACCGCAAGGAAGGCGTGCTGCCGGTTGACCCGACGCCGGACACGACGGGCATCCGCTTCGACGGCGCCGCCAACTTCTGGCTGCTGGGCGGCATCGTCGCGCTGGTGCTGATGAGCGGCTTCTGGAAGTCGCCCGTGGTGTTCGACGTCTTCGGCACCGAAGTCGGCCTGCCGGGCCTGCTGCGCGACGTGGGGCTGGCGCTGATCGCGGTGGTCTCGTACAAGCTCACCGCGCCCAAGGTGCACGCGGACAACCAGTTCGAATGGGGCCCGATGGCCGAGGTGGCCAAGCTGTTCGCGGGCATCTTCCTGACCATCATCCCGGTGATCGCGATGCTCAAGGCCGGCACGCAAGGCCCGTTCGGCGCCATCGTCTCGGCCGTGACGCGCGCCGACGGCCAGCCCGATCCGGCGATGTACTTCTGGGCCACCGGCTTGCTGAGTTCCTTCCTCGACAACGCGCCGACCTACCTCGTGTTCTTCAACACCGCTGGCGGCGATCCGGCCACGCTGATGACCACCTATGCCTCCACGCTGGCCGCCATTTCGGCCGGGGCGGTGTTCATGGGCGCCAACACCTACATCGGCAACGCGCCGAACCTCATGGTCAAGGCCATCGCCGAAAGCCGCGGCGTGCGCATGCCGAGCTTCTTCGGGTACATGGCATGGTCGATGGCGATCCTGGTTCCGCTGTTCGTCATCTGCACCTTCATCTTCTTCCGCTGATCTTCTTCCTTCGACAAGAGACAACATCATGAGCAAGCCCAAGATCCTGGTCGCGCGCGCGATCTTTCCCGAGACCATCGAGCGCCTGTCGCAGCATTTCGAGGTCGAGTCGAACCAGTCCGACGAAAGCTGGAGCAAGGATCAGCTCATCGCGAAGCTGCAGGGCAAGGCGGGCGCCTTCACCACCGGCAGCGAGCGCATCGACGCCGCCGTGCTCGACGCCTGCCCCGACCTGAAGATCTGCGCCAACATGGCGGTGGGCTACAACAACTTCGACGTCGACGCGATGGCCGCGCGCGGCGTGCTCGGCACCAACGCGCCCGACGTGCTGACCGAGACCACGGCCGACTTCGGCTTCGCGCTGCTCATGGCCACGGCACGCCGCATCACCGAGAGCGAACACTTCCTGCGCGCGGGCAAGTGGCAGAAATGGAGCTTCGACATGTTCGCGGGCTCCGACATCCACGGCTCCACGCTGGGCATCATCGGCATGGGCCGCATCGGGCAGGGCATTGCGAAGCGCGGCGCGCACGGCTTCGGCATGAAGGTGGTCTATCACAACCGCTCGAAGCTCGACGCCTCGCTCGAGGCCGAATGCAAGGCCAGCTACGTGAGCAAGGAAGAGCTGCTCAAGACCGCCGACCACGTGGTGCTGGTGGTGCCGTACTCGGCGGCTTCGCACCACACCATCGGCGCGGCCGAAATTGCGCTGATGAAGCCGACGGCCACGCTCGTCAACATCGCGCGCGGCGGCATCGTGGACGACGCGGCACTGGCTGTTGCATTGCGCGAGAAGCGCATTGCCGCCGCCGGCCTCGACGTGTTCGAGGGCGAGCCCAAGGTCCATCCCGACCTGCTGACCGTGCCCAACGTGGTGCTCACGCCGCACATCGCCAGCGCCACCGTGCCCACGCGCCGCGCGATGGCCGACCTGGCAGCCGACAACCTCATCGCCTACTTCGGCGGCAAGGGACCGCTGACACCGGTCACGCCCGTGCCGGCCGCCCGCAAGTAAGAAGCAAGAGGCGACAACCAGACCTTGGACACTGCCCTTATCCTGATCGGACTGGCCGTACTCGCGGCCGTCCAACTCGTGCTGCTGATCTGGCTGCTGGCCCGCCGGCAGCCCCCGGCCGACCACAGCGACCTGCTGCGCGTGCTTGCCAACATCGGCTCGGCCAACGAGCGCACCGAGCGCGAACTGCGCCGGGAAATCGCCGACAGCTCGCGCGGTGCCCGCCAGGAAACCACGCAGGCCTTTGCCACCTTCCAGCGCGCGCTGGTGCAGCAGGGCGCCGAGGCCACGCGCACGCAGAGCGCGCAGCTCGATGCCTTTTCGCTGCAGCTCGCGTCGCTGCAGAAGACGCTGGCCGACACGCTCAATACGCAATTGCAGGGCCTGAGCGAATCGAACGCACGCCGCCTTTCGGAGGTGCGCGCGACCATGGAGTCCCAGCTCGCGCAACTGCAGCAGACCAATGCCGCCAAGCTCGACGAGATGCGCAAGACCGTCGACGAGAAGCTGCAGAGCACGCTCGAAACCCGGCTGGGCGAAAGCTTCAAGCAGGTGGCCGACCGGCTCGAGCAGGTGCACAAGGGGCTCGGCGAAATGCAGACGCTCGCCGTCGGCGTCGGCAGCCTGCAGCGGGTGCTGACCAACGTGAAGACGCGCGGCGTGTTCGGGGAGGTGCAGCTCGAGGCCTTGCTCGAGCAGGTGCTCACGCCCGACCAGTTCGCCAAGCAGATCGAGACCAAGCCGCGCAGCGGGCAGCGCGTCGACTTCGCGATCCGCTTTCCGGGGCGAGGCGAGGAGGGCGCGCCCGTGTGGCTGCCGATCGACGCCAAGTTCCCGCGCGACGACTACGAGCGCCTGATCGACGCGCACGAGCGCGCCGATGCGCCCGGCGCGGAGCTGGCCGCCAAGGCGCTGGAGGCGCGCATCCGCACCGAGGCCAAGTCGATCGCCGACAACTACCTCGCCGCGCCGCACACCACCGACTTCGCCATCCTCTTCCTGCCGGTCGAAAGCCTCTACGCCGAGGTGCTGCGCCGCCCCGGACTGATGGACGCCATCCAGCGCCAGCACCGGGTGACGCTGGCCGGCCCGACCACCTTGCTCGCCATGCTCAACAGCCTGCACATGGGCTTTCGCACGCTCGCGCTGGAGCAGCAGGCCTCCGAGGTCTGGAAGGTGCTGGGCGCGGTCAAGACCGAGTTCGAGCGCTACGGCGACTGGGTCGCGCGCATCAAGGAGCAGGTGGCCAAAGCGTCCGACACGCTCGACAAGGCCGACACGCGCGCCAAGCAGATGCGCCTGGCATTGCGCAAGGTCGAGGCCCTGCCCGAGGCGCAGTCGCAGGCGCTGCTGCCGCCCACCGCCGACAGCGAGGGCGACGACACCCCGTGAAAGGCTCCGAGCTTCTGCGCGTCATCGGCGCCCAGGTCTGCCTGCACGCCACCATGGCCGGCATGCGCCTCGCCACGCCGCTGCTGGCGCTGCAGCAGGGCTACAGCGCGGCGGCGGTCGGTGTGCTGATCTCGCTGTTCGCGCTGACCCAGGTGTTCCTGGCGTTGCCCGCAGGGCGCTTTGCCGACCGGCATGGCTTCAAGCGGCCGCTGTGGCTGTCGGTGATCGCGGCGGTGGTCGGCGCGGGGCTGGTGGTGGTGTTCCCCGTGTTCCCGGTGATGTGCCTGTCGGCCTTGCTGACCGGCGGCGCCACCGGCGCGACCGTCATTGCGCTGCAGCGGCATGTGGGCCGCTCCGCCCATGACCCGACGCAGCTCAAGCGCGTGTTCAGCTGGCTCGCCATTGCGCCTGCGGCCGCCAATTTCGTCGGGCCTTTCCTGGCCGGCATGCTGATCGACCACGCAGGCCGCGCGCCGGCGGACATGCTGGCCTTCCGCGTCTGCTTCGCGGTGATGGCCGCGCTGCCGCTGGTCTGCTGGTTGCTCGCACGCGGCGCTCACGAGCCGCCGCCCACGCCGCCGCTGGCCGGTGCCGTGCCCACGCGCGCCTGGGACCTGCTGCGCGAGCCGATGTTCCGGCGCCTGCTCTTCGTGAACTGGCTGCAGTCGTCGAGCTGGGACGTGCACGCCTTCGTGCTGCCGGTGCTGGGACACGACCGGGGCATCAGCGCTTCGGTGATCGGCTCGATCCTCGGCGCTTTCGCGGTCGCGGCGGCTGTCATTCGGGTGGTGCTGCCAGTGATCGCATCGCGCGCCTCGGAGCGCGGCGTGATCCTGAGCTCCACCGTGGTGACGGCGCTGGTGTTCGCGGTCTATCCGCTGCTCGACGCGGCCTGGGCCATGGGCGTGTGCTCGGTGATCCTGGGCTTTGCGCTGGGCGCCGTGCAGCCGATGGTGATGAGCATGCTGCACCAGATCACGCCGCACACGCGGCACGGCGAGGCGCTGGGGCTGCGGCTGATGACCATCAATGCGTCGAGCGTGGCGATGCCGATGCTCTTCGGCTCGCTCGGCGCGCTGATCGGCATTGCCGGCGTGTTCTGGGTGGTCGGCGGCGTGCTGGCGCTGGGTGCGCGCGCCACCTGGGGCCTGAAGGCCTGAGATGGCGCCGCCGCCTGCGGCGGACCCGGGTCAGAGCTTGTAGAAGCGCTTGATCGCGTTCCAGGCGTCGTCGGGCGCGTCGACGTACTCGAAGAGCTTCACGTCGCCCGGTGAAATGACGCCCTCGTCGACGAGGAAGTCGAAGTCGATCAGCCGCTTCCAGTAGTCCGAGCCGAACAGCACGATCGGCACCGGCTTCGACTTCTTGGTCTGCACCAGCGTGATCACTTCGAACAGCTCGTCGAGCGTGCCGAAGCCGCCCGGGAATGCCACCAGCGCCTTCGCACGCATCATGAAATGCATCTT
Source organism: Variovorax sp. MPBD4-3 (assembly GCF_058809745.1). Classification (NCBI taxonomy): domain Bacteria; kingdom Pseudomonadati; phylum Pseudomonadota; class Betaproteobacteria; order Burkholderiales; family Comamonadaceae; genus Variovorax; species Variovorax sp. MPBD4-3. Next base: position 25,689 of record NZ_JBXASW010000008.1, on the reverse strand, counting down.
GCGGATCGCGAAGTAGTGGAACTTGAAGCTCAGCGCCGGCGTGACGTACGGATTGGCTTCTTCCTCCATCGGCAGCGCGATGGCCAGGCCGACCGAGAGGCCGCCGCCTTCATGCGCGCCGCGGTTGGCCGCCTGCATGATGCCGGGGCCGCCGCCGGTGCAGACGAACAGCTTGTCCTGCGGTTCCTTGTCGTTGCTGTACTGCGCGACCAGCTTGCCGAAGGCGCGTGCCTTCTCGTAGTAGTGCGAGTTGCGCGCGAGACGGCGCCAGCGCTCGGAGGCGGCCGCATCGCCGGCCGCATCGGCCTGGGCGATCATGGCGGCGGCGTCTTCCTCGCTGCGGAAACGCGCGCTGCCGAACACCACCACGGTGTTCTCGATGCCGTGGGCGCGCTGCTCGACGTCGGGCTTCATCAGCTCGAGCTGCATGCGGATGCCGCGGGTTTCGCGGCGCAGCAGGAATTCGGGGTCGGCGAAGGCGATGCGCGAGGGATCGGGGTCGAGCGGGAGGCCCTGGTCGGCGTGGGACTGGAGCGTGGCCCAGGCGTCGGCCAGGCGTTTGTCGTGAAGATCGTGCGTGTTGTTCATGAAGAAACGGGACAGATGGACCTGCGTGATTGTGCAGCGTTGCAACCAGTGTGCCCGGAAACGAAAAAGGCTCCTTGCGGAGCCTTTCTACAGGGTGGTGGTCGATCGGCCGGTGAGGCTCAGACGCGCTTGCGGTATTCGCCGGTGCGCGTGTCGATTTCGATCTTGTCGCCTTGCGAGACGAACAGCGGCACGGGCACTTCGAAGCCGGTGGCGATCTTGGCGGGCTTCATGACCTTGCCCGAGGTGTCGCCCTTGACGGCGGGTTCGGTCCAGGTGATTTCGCGCTCGACGCTGGTCGGCAGTTCGACCGAGATGGCCTTGCCGTCGTAGAACACCACTTCGACGGCCATGCCGTCTTCGAGGTAGTTCAGGGCGTCGCCCATGTTCTCGGCTTCGACTTCGTACTGGTTGTATTCGGCGTCCATGCAGACATACATGGGGTCGGCGAAGTAGGAGTAGGTGCACTCCTTCTTGTCCAGCACGATCTGGTCGATCTTGTCGTCGGCCTTGAAGACCACTTCGGTGTTGAAGTTGGCGATCAGGCTCTTCATCTTCATGCGCACGGTGGCGGAGTTGCGGCCGCCGCGGCTGTATTCGGTCTTGAGGACGACCATCGGGTCCTTGCCGTGCATGATGACGTTGCCGGCGCGGATTTCTTGAGCGATTTTCATAACAGGGTCTCTGGATGTTGGCCGCTCGGTGCGCGGAGCCATCGACGGTATGTGCCGGTGTTGCTGGCCCCGCGGTACATGTCCCGCGGCAGGTTTAGCGGAGAGCATCACGGACCGAAGGAATCCGGGCCGAAATCCGCAAAGCCCGCTATTTTAGCTTTTTTGGCCGACCATTTCCTGCAGTTGCGTGACGAGATCGTCCTGCGCGAGGAGGCGCTCGCGGGCATTCCGGGCGGTTTCGCGCCACGGACCCTGCATTTCCAGCGGCGGCAACGGCCCGTCGCCGAAGCCGTTCCAGGCGTGGTGAAAAAGCCGCAGCGAGGGCGGGGCGCCCAGCCAGTCCAGCCAGGCGCCGAGCTTGACGTGGTGCGCGTCGTCATCCTGCGGGTAGATCTGCCAGACCAGCGGCGCGCCCGCCCAGAGCCCGCGCACCAGCGAATCCTCGCCGCGCACGAAGTTCACGTCGCAGGCCCAGAGCAGGTGGTCGAAATCGGGCTGGGTGAGATAGGGCAGGTATGAAATTGATAGCGCGCCGCGCGCTTCTTCCGCGCCGAGCAGTGCCTTGACCGCCTGAGCGGCGCGCCCGGCCGTCACCAGCAGCCGCGTGTGTTCAGGTCCGTGCGCCAGTTGTGCCAGCAGCGCGGCCAGCGCCGGCGGCTCGTAGCAGAACAGCGACACCAGGCGCTCGCCGGCTTGCCACGGAATCTGCCGTTCGGAAAGCCACCGTGTGCGGTCGAAGCCGGCCTGCCGCGCCGCAAGGTCGGTCTCCCGAAGCAGGCCGCCGGTCGCGGGCGTGAAGCCAGGGTAGAAGAAGCGCTTGGTCAACCCTGCGCCCGGACCCCGGAACACCGGGGAGGGCAAGCCGTGCAGCCGTTCCACGTACGGCTCGGCCGACAGGTATTCGAGATTGATCCAGGCCTTGCCCGGTGTTTCTGCAAAACGCGCGATCAGCTCCGGCGCCGGTTCGCAGCCGAAGGCCTCGACCAGCACGTCGGGCGGGGGCTGCGCCACGGCTGCCTGCAGCGCGGCGGCATCCAGCCAGTCGATCACTCGCACGCCTTCGTGTCCCGACGGCGCCATCCAGCGCAGCGCGGCCGCGTCGTCGATCCACAGCCGCACGCTTTGGCCGCGTACCGCCAGTTGGCAGGCCAGCCGCCAGCAGACGCCCAGGTCGCCGTGGTTGTCGATGACCCGGCAGAAGATGTCCCATTGCCTCGATTGCATAGGTCGCGAGTGTGCCCGTGTTCCGCGGCGTCGCTTGCTATGCTGGCCGGCACAACAACCACCGGAGAGAGACCATGAGGATGCAGACCTTCCGCGTCGTGAAGACCGTGCTCGCCGCGTCGCTGGCCCTATGCGGCATGACCGCCGCGCTGGCGCAGACGCCAACGCCGCCGCCATCGCTCACGCCGCAGCAGCAGCGCTTTCACGACATCTACAAGGAGCTGGTGGAAATCAACACCACCCATTCGGCGGGAGACAACACGGTGGCCGCGCGCGCCATGGAAAAGCGCCTGATCGAAGCGGGCTTCGCGCCGGGCGACATCCAGATCTTCGAGCCGTTCCCGAAGAAGGGCAACCTGGTGCTGCGCTTCAAGGGCGACGGCAGCAAGAAGCCGCTGCTCCTGCTTGCCCACATCGACGTGGTCGAGGCCCGCCGCGAAGACTGGAAGACCGATCCGTTCAAGCTGCAGGAAACCGGCGGCTACTTCACCGCGCGCGGCTCCATCGACGACAAGGCCATGGCCTCGGCGCTGGTGTCGGTGGTGGGGCAGCTCAAGCAGGAAGGCTTCAAGCCGAAGCGCGACATCATCCTCGCGCTGACCGCCGACGAAGAGCGCGGCGACGCGCTGAGCAACGGCGCCTTCTGGCTCATCAACAACAAGCCCGAACTGCTGCAGGCGGAGTTCGGCATCAACGAAGGCGGTGGCGGTGAACTGCGCGGCGGCAAGCCGAACCTGCACCGCATGCAGGTGGCCGAGAAGATGTACACCACCTACATGCTGGAAGTGCGAGACGTCGGCGGCCACAGCTCGGTGCCGACCAGGAGCAACCCGATCTACGCGCTGTCGGCGGGGCTGGAGCGGCTGGGCAATTTCAATTTCCCGGTCAAGCTGGCCGATGTCACCAAGACCTACTTCGCGCGCAGCGCGCCGTTTGCCACCGGCCAGCTGGCCGACGACATGCGCGCGGTGGGCGCTGGCAACCCCGACCCCTCGGTGATCGAGCGCATGTCGGCCAATCCGGCCTACAACGCGCAGTTCCGCACCACCTGCGTCGCGACGATGGTGCAGGCCGGCCACGCCGAGAACGCGCTGCCGCAGTCGGCCAAGGCCACGGTCAACTGCCGCATCCTGCCGCACGACGACCCCGACGAGGTCGAGCGCCTGCTGACCCAGGCGGTCGGCAACGACAAGATCGTGGTGCGCAACATGGGCAAGCCGCTGCGCAGCCCGGCATCGCCGCTGAACGGCGACCTGGTCAAGACGGTGGAGTCGCTCACCCAGCAGATGTGGCCGGGCGTGCCCGTGGTGCCGGCCATGAGCACCGGCGCCACCGACAGCCGCTTCATGCGCAATGCCGGCATCCCGATGTACGGCGTGACCGGCATGTTCCTGGAGCCCGCCGATGCGCGCGCCCACGGGCTGGACGAGCGCATAGAGATCCAGCGCCTGTACGACGGGCGCGAGTTCCTGTACCGGCTGGTCAGCGAACTCGCGAAGTAGGCATTCCTCGGCGGGGCTCGTTCCAGCCCTGCCGGTTTTGGGACGGGCGCTCTGCCGGGCCGTGCGCCGCACGCCACAATAGCCGCCATGTCAGACGTGCATTCCGATCAATTGCTCAGCGAAGTCGCGGCCTTGCCGCAGCTGCCCGGGGTCTATCGCTATTTCGACGCCGCGGGCGCGGTGCTGTATGTGGGCAAGGCGCGCAATCTCAGGAAGCGGGTCGCCAACTACTTCCAGAAGAGTCACGGCGGCACCCGCATCGGGCACATGATCTCGAAGATCGCGCGCATGGAGACCACGGTGGTGCGCTCCGAGGCCGAGGCGCTGCTGCTCGAGAACAACCTGATCAAGACGCTCAAGCCGCGCTACAACATCCTGTTTCGCGACGACAAGAGCTACCCCTATCTCAAGATCGCGTCGCACCAGTTTCCGCGGCTGGCCTACTACCGCGGCGCGGTAGACAAGAAGCACCGCTATTTCGGGCCATACCCCAGCGCCTGGGCAGTGAAGGAGTCGATCCAGCTGCTGCAGAAGGTGTTCCGCCTGCGCACCTGCGAAGACACGGTGTACGCCAACCGTACGCGGCCCTGCCTGCTGTACCAGATCAAGCGCTGCAGCGGACCCTGCGTCGGGCACATCGCGCCGGACGCCTATGCGCAGGACGTCGCCAGCGCCGAGGCCTTCCTGATGGGCGACACGCAGCTGGTGCTCTCCAAGCTGGGGCAACGCATGATGACGCACGCCGAGAAGCTCGAGTTCGAGCAGGCGGCCGAACTGCGCAACCAGATGTCGGCCATCTCGCGCGTGCTGCACCAGCAGTCGATCGAGATCGCCTCCGACAAGGACGTGGACATCCTGGCCGTGAAGGTGCAGGGCGGCAAGGCCTGCGTGAACCTGGCCATGGTGCGCGGCGGCCGCCATCTGGGCGACCGGCCGTACTTTCCCGTGCACGTGGAAGACGCGGCGCAGATCCATCACGGCGAGCTGGACGGCGACGAGGGCGACGATGCAGCTCCCGTGGCGGCCGACCCTATCGAGGTGCAGGTGCTCGAGGCCTTCATCGCCCAGCACTACATCGACGTGCCGGTGCCGGCCACGCTGGTGCTGAGCCAGCAGGTGAGCCGCGAGCTGATCGAGGCGATCTCGCAGCAGTCCGGCTCCCGCGTGACGGCCGTGTTCCAGCCGCGCGAGCAGCGCCGCCACTGGCTCGAGATGGCCGAGACCAACGCCGGCCTGCAACTGGCCCGGCTGCTGGCCGAAGAGGGCTCGCAGCAGGCGCGCACCCGCGCGCTGGCCGACGCGCTCGAGCTGGCCTCGGACGACCTCGACAACTTCCGCGTCGAGTGCTTCGACATCTCGCACACGGCCGGGGAGGCCACGCAGGCCTCCTGCGTGGTGTTCGAGCACCACGCCATGCAGAACAAGGAGTACCGCCGCTACAACATCGACGGCATCACGCCCGGGGACGACTACGCGGCCATGCGCCAGGTGCTGCACCGCCGCTACGGCAAGCTGGCCGAGGCGATGGCGGCCGAGACCGACGCGCTGCCGCCCGGCGACGCCGAGAGCGACGGCACCGAAGCCCCGCCGAAGCCCCGCACCGCGCGCATGCCCGACCTCGTGCTGGTCGACGGCGGCAAGGGGCAGGTTTCGATGGCGCGCGAGGTGTTCGGCGAACTGGGCCTGCCGCTGTCGCTGATCGTCGGCGTCGAGAAGGGCGAGGGCCGCAAGGTCGGGCTCGAGGAACTGGTGTTCGCCGACGGCCGCGAGAAGGTCTACCTGGGCAAGGACTCGGCCGCGCTGATGCTGGTGGCACAGATCCGCGACGAGGCGCACCGCTTCGCCATCACCGGCATGCGGGCCAAGCGCGCCAAGGTGCGGGTGGGCGGCAGCCAGCTCGAAGACATTCCGGGCATCGGGCCGAAGCGGCGGGCGCGGCTGCTGCAACGCTTCGGCGGCATCCGCGGCGTGGCCGCGGCGAGCGTGGAAGACATCGCCTCGGTCGAGGGCATCGCCTCCGACCTGGCGGAAGAGATCTACAAGGCGCTGCACTGAGGCGATTGCCCTCAACCGGTCGCCGGTCGAGGGGTAACGCCGCCATGACACAATCAAGCGATGTTCTGGACCTTACCGACCATCATGACCTGGACGCGCATCGTCGCGATCCCTTTGATCGTCGGCGTGTTCTACCTGCCGATGGCCGAGCCGATGCGCAACCTGATCGCCACGGTCATGTTCATCGTCTTCGCGGCCACCGACTGGCTCGACGGCTTCCTGGCCCGCAAGCTCAACCAGACTTCGGCCTTCGGTGCCTTCCTCGACCCGGTGGCCGACAAGTTCCTGGTCTGCGCGTCGCTGCTGGTGCTGGTCCACCTGCAGCGCGCCGACGTGTTCGTGGCGCTCATCATCATCGGCCGCGAGATCGCGATCTCGGCGCTGCGCGAGTGGATGGCGCAGATCGGCGCCAGCAAGAGCGTGGCGGTCCACATGATCGGCAAGGTCAAGACCACCGTGCAGATGGTCGCCATCCCGTTCCTTCTGTATGACGGGCGTCTCTTCAAGGTGATCGACACCGGTCTCTGGGGCCAATGGCTGATCTGGATCTCGGCCGTGCTTACCATCTGGTCGATGGTGTACTACCTGCAGAAGGCCATTCCCGAAATCCGGGCGCGCACCAAATGACCTCGGCGGTTCCGGCCCGCAATGCGGGCTGGCTGCGGGCGATGCCCGGGGTCTTCGTGCTGATCTGGAGCACCGGCTTCATCGTCGCGCGCTACGGCATGCCGTATGCGCCACCCCTCAAGTTCCTGGCTGTGCGCTATGCGCTGTCCCTGGCGTGCTTCGGCGTTTGGGTAGCGCTGGCGCGGGTCGCGTGGCCGAAGCAGCGCGCCCAGTGGGGGCACCTGGCGGTCACCGGCATCCTGATGCAGGCGGGCTACCTCGGCGGCGTATGGGCCGCGGTGCACGAGGGCATGGGTGCCGGGCTGGTGGCGCTGCTGGTCGGAATCCAGCCGGTGCTGACGGCGGTCTGGATGTCGTTCAACGGCGGGCGCATTTCCAAGCGGCAGTGGGGCGGGCTTGCGCTGGGTTTCGCCGGGCTGGTCCTGGTGGTGTCGCGCAAGCTCGGGCAGGGCGGCGAGGTGAGCGCCCTGACGATGGGCCTGGCGCTGATGGCGCTGGTCTCGATTACCGCGGGCACGCTGTACCAGAAGCGCTTCGTCGCGCCCTGCGATGTGCGCAGCGCAAGCGCGGTGCAGATGGCGGCGGCGCTGCTCGTCACGCTGCCGTTCGCGGCGCTGGAGCCGCAGCATATCGAGTGGAACCTGCAGTCGGGCGGCGCGATGGCCTGGTCGGTGCTGGCGCTGTCGCTGGGCGGGAGTTCGCTTCTATATATGTTGATACAGCGCGGCACCGCCACCGCCGTCACCAGCCTCCTGTACCTGGTGCCGCCCTGCACGGCGGTGATGGCGTGGCTGCTGTTCAGCGAGCCGATCACGCTGGTGACCGTGCTCGGCATTGCGCTCACCGCCGTCGGCGTGAGCCTGGTGGTGCGCAGCGAACGCTGAGCCGGCCGGCCCCGGTCTATTCAGCGTGCGCCGGCCTTGCCCGGCTTCCACGGTTCCGCCCGAAACTGCTCCGCGAGGTGATCGACCAGCAGCCGCACGCGGCGCGGCGTCTTCGGCCGCCATGGGGCGACCCAGTGGATGTCGGCGTCCGCCATTGCGTAATGCGGCAGCACGCGTACCAGTTCGCCGCTGGCGAGCTGCGGCGCGATGTCCCACAGGCTGCGCAGCATCACGCCATGCCCGGCCAGGCACCAGTCGCGCACCATCTCGCCCGAGTTGCTGGCAAGGCGGCCCTGCACGCGCACCCGCGCCGTGCTGCCGTCGCGCGCATGGCGCAGGCTCCACAGCGTGAACTGGCGCTGGTTGACCTCGCCGTTTTCACGCGCGACCAGGCAGTCGTGCGATGCCAGCGCCTCGACCGTGGCCGGCATGCCGCGGCGGGCCAGGTAGTCCGGTGACGCCGCCAGCACGCGCTGGTTGCGCGCGATGCGCCGCGTGACCCAGTCGGCCGCGCGGGGCTGCTGCACGGCCCAGAGCCAGATGGCGCCGTCGTAGCCTTCGGCGCCGAGGTCGGGCAGCTGCTCGGTCAGCAGCAGCTCGATCTGCAGTGCCGGGTGGCGGGTCTGGAAAGTGGCCAGCGCGGGCCCGAGCCAGCGCCGCCCGAATCCGAATGTGGCGGCAAGGCGGATCGTGCCGGCCAGCTCGTTCTGCCGCTCGCCGAGTTCGCTCTCGAGCGCGGCAAAGCCCTCGAGCAGCGTCTTCGCATGCAGGCAGACGGCCTCGCCCTCGGCCGTGACGCTGAGGCGCCGCGTGGTGCGATCGAACAGGCGCTGGCTCAGCCGCGCCTCGAGCGCGCCAAGCCGCTTGGTGATGACGGAAGGCACGACATCGAGCGTGTCGGCGGCGCCGGCCAGGCTGCCCTGGTCGCGGATGGCCAGCACCAGCGCCAAGTCGCCACGGTCCATCAAGGGGGAATTCATGCCGAAATGGAAAGTATGAATTGGCCGATTGTTGCTTGATGGCGGCGAGGGCGCAACGCACAATCGCCGACGTGACGACCTCGTTCCTCTCCTTCCCCACTTTCGACATTGCGCGCGACGGCGTGCGCATGCACGGCCGCATCGGCGGGCAGGGTGCGCCGCTGCTGCTGCTGCACGGTCATCCGCAGACGCATGCGATCTGGCACCGCGTGGCGCCGGCGCTGGCCGAGCGCTTCACCGTGGTCGCCCTGGACTTGCGCGGCTACGGCGATTCGGGCCGGCCGGCGGCCGATGCCGAGCACCGTGTCTACAGCAAGCGCGAAATGGCGCTCGACGCGCTCGCCGCCATGCGGCACCACGGCTTCGAGCGCTTCGGCGTGCTGGCGCATGACCGCGGCGCGCGCGTGGCGCACCGGCTCGCGGCGGACCATCCGGCGGCGATCGAGCGCATGCTGCTGCTCGACATCGCGCCCACCCTCGCCATGTACGAGCAGACGTCCGAGGCCTTTGCCAAGGCCTATTGGCACTGGTTCTTCCTGATCCAGCCGCCGCCGCTGCCCGAGGCGCTGATCGCCTCCGACCCGGTGCGCTACGTGCGCAGCGTGATGGGCGGGCGGCATGCGGGGCTGGCGCCGTTCGCGCCCGAGGTGCTCGCCGAGTACGAACGCTGCGCCGGCATCGCGGGCACGGCCGAATCCATCTGCGAGGACTACCGCGCCTCCGCAACGATCGACCTCGTCCATGACCGTGCCGACATCGCGGCCGGGCAACGCCTTGCACAGCCGTTGCGCGTGCTGTGGTGCGAGCATGGCGCGGTCGGCAAGGCCTTCGACGTGCTGGCGCTTTGGCGCGAGCGCGCGGCCGAGGTGTCGGGCCATGCCCTGCCTTGCGGCCACTACGTTCCCGAGGAGGCGCCCGACGCATTGCTGGCCGAGGCGCTCGAATTCTTTTCCCTTCCCCTACAAGCAGGAGCCACGTCATGAGCACCCAGAGAATCGCAGTCATCGCCGGCGACGGCATCGGCAAGGAAACCACGCCCGAGGGCCTGCGCGTGCTCGAGGCGGCGGCCACCAGGTTCGGCATCGACCTGAAGTTCGACCACTTCGACTTCTCGAGCTGGGACTACTACGAGAAGCACGGCCAGATGCTGCCCGACAACTGGAAGGACCAGATCGGCGGCCACGACGCCATCTTCTTCGGCGCGGTCGGCTGGCCCGAGAAGATCCCCGACCACGTGTCGCTCTGGGGCTCGCTGCTGATGTTCCGCCGCGAGTTCGACCAGTACATCAACCTGCGTCCGGCGCGCCTGATGCCCGGCATCATCGCGCCCGTGGTGCGGCGCGACGGCACGCCGCGCGAGCCCGGCGAGATCGACATGTACATCGTGCGCGAGAACACCGAGGGCGAGTACTCCAGCATCGGCGGGCGCATGTACCAGGGCACGTCGCGCGAGATCGTGGTGCAGGAAACCGTGATGTCGCGCGTGGGCGTCGACCGCGTGCTGAAGTTCGCATTCGAGCTCGCGCAGTCGCGGCCCAAGAAGCACCTGACCAGCGCCACCAAGTCGAACGGCATCTCGATCACCATGCCCTACTGGGACGAGCGCGTGGCCGAGATGGGCAAGAGCTATCCGGGCGTCACGCTCGACAAGTTCCACATCGACATCCTCACCGCGCACTTCGTGCAGCGGCCCGACTTCTTCGACGTGGTGGTGGCGAGCAACCTGTTCGGCGACATCCTGTCGGACCTGGGGCCAGCCTGCACCGGCACCATCGGCATCGCGCCGAGCGCCAACCTCAATCCCGAGCGCACCACGCCCTCGCTGTTCGAACCGGTGCACGGCTCGGCACCCGACATCGCGGGCAAGGGCATCGCCAACCCCATCGGGCAGATCTGGTGCGGCGCGATGATGCTGGAGTTCCTGGGCCACAAGCAGGCGCACGACGCCATCCTGTCGACCATCGAGAAGGTGCTCGCGCCCCAAAGCGGAGCGCCGCGCACCCCGGATATCGGTGGCAATGCGAGCACCTCGGACCTTGGCAAAGCCATCGCAGAAGCGCTTTGAACCGCAAGGGAAAAGGAGTTCACGAAAGGCCCCTAAAATCGCGCGCTCCGCTGATCGGCAAGGCGCCGTGTCTTATTGACACCCTGCAGACCAGTGGTTGTAATCCTCGCTGGCAGTGCGCTGCCGAGGCGTCAGGCCTGCCAGGTTCTTGAGTCGCACACATCGCGGCCAGGTCGCAGCTGACGAAAGCCGACCAACTTTTTTTCTACAAGGGGCCCTTGTGAACAAGACCGAACTGATTGAGCACATCGCAAAGAACGCCGACATCTCCAAAGCCGCAGCGACCCGCGCGCTCGAATCCACGATCGGCGCCATTCGTACCACGCTCAAGAAGGGCGGCTCTGTTTCGCTCGTCGGTTTCGGCACTTTCGCAGTCGGCAAACGCGCTGCCCGCACGGGACGAAATCCCCGCACCGGCGACGCGATTAAAATCAAGGCCGCCAAGATCCCGAAGTTCCGTCCAGGCAAGGCGCTGAAAGACGCGCTGAACTAAGGCGTTAGACTCGGAGAACAAATTCCGGTGGGGTGCTTAGCTCAGTTGGTAGAGCGGCGCCCTTACAAGGCGTAGGTCGGGGGTTCGAGCCCCTCAGCACCCACCACCACCAGATGCAAAGGCGAACCGCAAGTTCGCCTTTTTTATTGCCGTCCGACAGCCGTCGAAAAAGAGTGTTCAAGCATGTTTGAAGCCTTCCGCAAGCACACCAAGATCGTGATGATTTTCTTGTTCTTGCTGATCATTCCCTCGTTCGTGTTCTTCGGGGTCGAACGCTACCAGGGGTTCGGCGGGGACGAGAAGGTTGCGCGCATCGAAGGTCATGACATCACTCGCCCCGAGTGGGACCAGCAGCACCGCGTCGAAACGGACCGCATCCGCCAGCAGTCTCCCAACGTCGACCCGACGCTGCTCGAGTCCGATGCGCTGCGCTACGCCACCCTGGAGCGCATGGTGCGCGACCGCGTGCTGGCGGCAGCTGCTTCCAAGGCCAACATGACGGTGTCGGAAGACCGCCTCTCGCGCATCTTCGCGCAAGACCCTGGCCTGGCCTCGTTCCGCACGCCCGACGGCAAGTTCGACCGCGATACCTTCCAGCGCGTGACGGGCCGCACGCCCGAACAGTACGAAGCTTCCGTGCGTGCCGACATGGCAACGCAACAGGTCATGCTGGGCATTTCGGGCACGGCCTTCACGCCGCCGGCACTGGCCGCCACCACGATCAACGCCTTCTACGACAGCCGCGAAATCCAGGTCGCGCGCTTCGGCCCCGAGGCATTCGCCTCGAAGGTGACGGTGAGCGATGCCGACATCGAGACCTACTACAAGGACCACTCGGCGCAGTTCCAGGCACCGGAGCAGGCCAACATCGAGTACCTTGTGCTCGACCTCGACGCCGCCAAGAAGAACATCAACGTCAGCGAGGCCGATCTCAAGTCCTACTACGACCAGAACTCCGGGCGTTTCGGCACGAAGGAAGAACGCCGCGCGAGCCACATCCTGATCACCGCGCCGTCTAGCATGCCCGCAGCCGATCGCGCAAAGGCCAAGGCCAAGGCGGAAGAACTGCTGGCCGAGGTGAAGAAGGCGCCGAACACCTTCGCCGACGTGGCGCGCAAGAACTCGCAAGACCCGGGCTCGGCAGAGAAGGGCGGCGACCTCGACTTCGTCACCAAGGGCGCGATGGTCAAGCCTTTCGAAGACGCGATGTTCTCGCTCAAGAAGGGCGAGATCAGCAACGTGATCGAAACCGAGTTCGGCTATCACATCATTCACCTGACCGACATCAAGCCCGCAGTGGTGCCGCCTTTCGAACAGGTGCGTGCGACCATCGAGAACGAGGTGCGCTCGCAGCAGGCCACGCAGGAATTCGCGAAGGCGGCCGAGGTCTTCACCGACGCCGTGTACCAGACGCCCGACAGCCTCAAGCCCGCGGCCGAGAAGCTGAAGCTCACGATCCAGACCGCCAACAACGTGGCGCGCACGCCCGTGCCGGGTGCCAAAGGCCCGCTGGCCAGCCGCAACTTCCTGAACGCGTTGTTCGCTCCTGATTCGCTGCAGCGCAAGCAGAACACCGAGGCGATCGAAGTCGGCTCGAGCCAGCTCGCATCGGGCCGCGTGACGACGTACACGCCGGCGCATCCTGTGCCGCTGGCCGAGGTCAAGGACAAGATCCGTGCTCAGATCGTCAACGAGCGTGCTGCGGTGCTGGCCAAGGCCGAGGGTGAAGCAAAGCTCGCCGCATGGACGGCCAAGGCCGACGGTGCGACCTTCGGCGCGCCCATGACCGTGTCGCGCCGCGATGCGGCATCGCAGCCGCTGCCGGTGATCGACGCCGCGCTGCGTGCCGACGCCGCCAAGCTGCCGGCGCTGGTTGGCGTGGACCTGGGCGCGCAAGGCTATGCCGTGGTTCGCGTGACCAAGGTCGTCCCGCGCACGCCGCCGCCGGCCGAACTCGCGAAGCAGGAGCAGGCGCAGGTCGGCCAGTCGGTGGCCGCCGCCGAAGACGCCGCGTACTACGACATGCTGAAGGACCGGTACAAGGCCCAGATCCTGGTGCCCAAGCCGGCGGACCCGCTGCCTGGCGCAGCAGCAGCAGCCGGTCGCTGACCCGCAGCAAGAGTCTTTTCGACGCAAGACACGGCCCGAGCCAATGGCTCGGGCTTTTTCGTTTTGGTCGCACGAGGGACAAGCGGCGAACACGCTTCTTGCCAGAATCCCGCACATGGGAACCCTCTATCTCGTGCGCCACGGTCAAGCCAGTTTTGGTGCCGCCGACTATGACAACCTGAGCGAACTCGGGCACCGGCAGTCCGTTCGGCTCGGCGAGTACTGGCGCGAGCGCGGCATGGCTTTCGATGCGGTGATCACCGGCACGCTCAGGCGCCATCGCCAGACCTGGGAAGGCATCGCCAAGGGGCTGGGCCTTTCGCGCGACGACGTGCTGCCGTGGCCTGGGCTCAACGAGTACGACAGCGAGGCCGTCATTGCCACGATCCATGAAGGCAAGCTGGAGAAGCCCGATTCACCCGAGATGTACCGTCATCACTTCCGCTTGCTGCGCGAAGGATTGGGTGCCTGGATGCAGGGCAAGACCAAGCCTGCAGGCATGCCCAGCTATGTCGACTTCCTGGCGGGCGTGACCACAGCGCTCGACCACGTGCGCGACAAGCATCACGGCGCGCGAGTGCTGGTGGTGTCCAGCGGCGGCCCGATCAGCACCGCCGTCGGCCATGTGCTGGGGACGAGCGCCGAAACCACGATCGAACTCAACCTGCGCATCCGCAACACTTCGGTCACGGAATTCGCGTTCACCCCGAAGCGGCACATGCTGGTCACCTACAACACGCTGCCGCATCTGGACGGCCCGGCTTACGAAGACTGGGTGACCTACGCCTGAGTGCCTGGTCGTGGTTCGCGGGCTGGCTCAGGCCTGCCATACGCCGTAGCCGGCCTTGCGCAGCATGATGCCGAGCTCGACTTCCATCGAACGGGCGTCTTCGTACGGCATCGGGTTGTAGCGCTCGTAGAGCGCGGGCAGCAGGCGCAGGCCGAATTCCTCGACGAAGCTGTTGGCCTGGATGCCGGCCTTGTGCTTGTCGAAGCGGATGTCGGGGTCCAGCCCCGTCATGCCCACATAGACGAACGGCTTGCCGAGTTGGTAGTCGGGGTTGGCACGACGAAAGCGGCTGTTGTTCCAGACGCGGTCGTCGAGTTCGACCACATAGACGTGGTGCTTTGCGCGTGGTTTGCGGGGTGCCCGCGGCGGCATCAGCTCTTGCGCTTGATCAGGCCGTAAAGAATCAGCAGCACGATTGCGCCCAGCACCGAAGCGATGAAGCCGGCGCCCTGTCCGGCGATGTACCAGCCCATCGCCTGGCCCACGTAGGTTGCGATCAGTGAACCGGCAACGCCGATGATCGTGGTGATGATGAAGCCAGCGGAATCGTCCCCGGGCTTGACGGCGCGCGCCACTAGACCCACGACGAACCCGATCAGAATAGTCCAGACGATGCTCATGAAATTCCTTTGGAGGTGAGTGGCACTGGCGAAAGCCGGGCGGTACGCGCGGCCCTCTTTCATGATAGCGGAGCGATGTGGACCGCCGCGACACCGAGGGCGCGCGGCGTCCTACAGGAGGCGACGCAGCGCGGCGGTATACCCGTCGCATGCTGGAAAAATTGCCTGATGTCATTGGTCACGCGCTGCAGGGCGTTCGCGCGGGGCTGGACAACATCGTTTTCAATGCGCTCGGCATGCGGGAAGGCATGGCCACCATCGCCGTCACGAGCATGGCGTTCGTTGACCATGCGCCCATACCCGCGCGCTACACCGCCGACGGGGAGGGCGTGTCGCCGCCCCTGCAATGGACGGATCTGCCCTCGGGCACGGCTGCGCTGTTGCTGATCGTGGAGGACGCCGATTCGCCGACGCCCAACCCGCTCGTGCATGCCATCGTCGTGGGGTTGCCGCCCGAGAGCGGCTCTCTTGCCGAAGCTGCCATACCGAGCCCGGACAACGATGGCGCCGGCCTGCATGTCGGACGCAATTCGGCATTGCAGGCGATGTGGCTGCCGCCCGATCCGCCTCCGGGGCATGGAGAGCATCGCTATGCATTCCAGGTGTTCGCGTTGAGCGAGTCGCCCGAGTTCTCCGATACGCCCGGCCGGGAAGAGGTCTTCGAAGCCTTGCGCGCGAGCGCCATCGCCAGCGGCCTGCTGATCGGCACGTGCGAGCGGCCCGACGGCTCCATCAAGATCGAGGAAAGCGCGCCCGCCACAGGTCCGCTGGCGGCGGGTTGAGATGCACGAATGCGACTTTCGAGCAATCGAGTTGAAGTCGATCTTCAAAACAACGATTTTTAACGCTACAATCTGAGGCTCTGCGGTGGCTGTAGCTCAGCTGGTAGAGTCCCAGATTGTGATTCTGGTCGTCGTGGGTTCGAGTCCCATCAGCCACCCCAAAATATCTCCTTTGCGCTATTGCTCAATAGCAATCAAAGGATCACACCGCCGGACTTGCTCCGGCGTTGTCATTTCCGGCACCGCTTTCTGCGGCGCGCCATCTCTCATTTTCCTCCGCTGATTCGCATATCCCGTCCATGGTTGGCGCAACTTTACGTTGCGAGTTGTTGCATTAAAGCAATGAACTGAAGGTTTTTTGATCCCGAGGCACGTGCGTGACAAATGTAAATTGAATTAAAATCCGCTCGTTTTCAATTTCAGGAGTCCAACAATGGCTTCGACCCTCGCAGATATCAATTCCCAGATCAAGAAGCACGACGAGCAGATTGCGCAATTGCGCAAGCAGGCTGAAGACCTGCGCAACCAGGAGCGCGCTGGCGTGATCGAAGAGTTGCGCAAGAAGATTGCCGAATATGGGTTGACGGCTTCTGATCTGAAACTGACGGGCCGCGCTACCGCGGCCAAGCGCAGCACTGGCGCCGCTCCGGCAAAGGCAGCCGCCAAATACCGCGGTCCGACGGGCGAAACCTGGTCGGGTGGCCGGGGCCGCAAGCCGCGTTGGGTGACTGAAGCATTGGCAGCCGGCAAGTCGCTCTCCGATTACGAGATCAAGTAAGTGCCTGCGCTTTCGGTGGCAGGCAACTGCCCAATAAAAAAGCCCGCATCCGCGGGCTTTTTTATTGGGCGATGACGCGCTGCAGTCCGTTCAGTTGACCATCACGAGTTTGCCTTTGACGCCGCGCGAACCCATGTGGGCATAGGCGGCCTTCAATTCCGCCATCGGCATCGTGCTGTCGATCACCGGCTTGATCTTTCCCTGGCCGTACCACTGAGCCAATTCGGCCATCATCTGTGCATTGGCCTTGGGTTCGCGCTTGGCGAAATCGCCCCAGAACACGCCGACCAGCGAGGCGCCTTTCAAGAGCGTCAGATTCAATGGCAGCGACGGAATGGGGCCGGACGCAAAACCCACCACCAAATAGCGGCCCCGCCATCCGATCGAGCGAAACGCCGGCTCCGCAAAATCACCGCCGACCGGGTCATAAATGACATCCGGGCCTTTGCCGTCGGTCGCGGCCTTGATGGCATCGCGAAAACCGTTGGGCAGTGCGTGCGTGGTGTAGTTGATCGTCGCGTCGGCACCAATGGAGCGGCAGAGTTCACATTTCTCGTCGCTCGATGCAGCTGCAATGACCTTGGCGCCCGCGGCCTTGGCAATCTGGATGGCCGCCGTGCCCACGCCGCCGGCGGCGCCGAGCACCAGCACGGTTTCGCCGGCCTTGAGCTGGGCGCGGTCCATCAGCGCATGCCACGAGGTTGCATAGATCATGATGAAAGCGGCCGCGTCGACGTATCCGAAGCCTTCCGGCAGCGGCATGCACAGCGCGGCGGGTGCCAGCGTGTGGGTGCCGAATCCACCGGTGCCCGACAGGCAGGCCACGTTCTGGCCGACCTTGAGGTGGGTGACGCCTTCGCCGACCGCCTGCACGACGCCTGCGTACTCGGACCCCGGCACGAAGGGAAGCGGCGGCTTCATCTGGTATTTGTTCTGCACGATCAGCAGATCGGGGAAATTAAGGCTGGCCGCCTTGATCTCGATCAGCACCTGGCCGGGGCCCGGGGTCGGTGTCGGCAGTTCCTTCCAGGTCAGCGCATCGACGCCGGTGGGGTTTTCGCAAAGCCATGCGTGCATGCTCGGGTCTCCTTCGTGTGAGTCGGGTGAGGGCAATGAATGCGGGCGATGATAGGGGTCGCGGCAAGGCGGCCTTGTCCCTGCTGCGACGCACCCGGCGCCTACAATCTGGCGCATCCAGGACACCATGAAGATACTTATTTCCAACGACGATGGCTTTCAGGCGCCGGGCATCGTCGCTTTGCACGACGCGCTGAAGGACATCGCCGACGTCGAGGTGGTGGCCCCCGAACACAACAACAGCGCCAAGTCGAACGCGCTCACGCTCGCAGCGCCGCTCTACGTGCGCGAGGCGCACAACGGCTTTCGCTACGTGACCGGCACGCCGGCCGATTGCGTGCACATCGCGCTTAAGGGCTTGCTCGACTACCGGCCCGATCTGGTGGTCTCCGGCATCAACAACGGTGCCAACATGGGCGACGACACCATCTATTCGGGCACTGTCGGCGCGGCGATGGAGGCCTATCTTTTCGGTATCCCGGCCATCGCCTTCTCGCAGATCGAGAAAGGCTGGGCCCACGTCGATGCGGCCGGCCAGGTGGCGCGCCGGCTGGTGCAGCAGATCGAGCGCGAGCGCATGCTCGGCGGCGCGCCGTTCCTGCTCAACGTGAACGTACCGAACCTGCCGTTCGACCAGCTCAAGCCGGTCAAGGTCTGCCGCCTTGGCCGCCGGCACGCGGCCGAGAAAGTGATCACGCAGGACAGCCCGCGTGGCGAAACCATGTACTGGATCGCCGGCGCGGGTGGCGCAAAGGACAGCGGCGAGGGCACCGACTTCCACGCCACCGCCGCGGGCCACATCGCGCTGACGCCCTTGCAGATCGACCTGACCGACCACGCCAACCTCGGCCAATGGCGCGAGACGGTGGCCCGTCTCGGCAACTGACATGGCCACGCAGCGGCCCAGTTTCCCCGTTCGACTGACACCCACAGCTTCTGCCGCCACGCGCGGGCGCATGCCCGCCGCGCCGGTCAAGCCCATGGTGCCGTCCACTCCCTCCATGGCTTCGGACGCGGTGCGCGCACGCATGGTGCAGAAGCTTGCGGCGCAGGGCATCTCCGATCCGCGCGTGCTCCGCGCGATGGGTGCCGTGGAGCGGCATCGCTTCGTCGACAGCGCGTTGGTCAACCAGGCCTACGAAGACACGAGCCTGCCCATCGGGCTGGGACAGACCATCTCCAAGCCCAGCGTGGTGGCCCGCATGATCGAACTGCTGCTCGGCGCCCCGGCGCTGGTCGGCAAGCCGCAAGACAAGCTGGGCCGCGTGCTGGAGATCGGCACCGGTTGCGGCTATCAGGCTGCGGTGCTCGATCATGTGGCCGCCGAGGTCTACAGCATCGAGCGCCTGCGCGGGCTGCACGAGCGCGCACGCACGAATCTGCGGCACTTCCGCCTGGCCACGGTGCACCTCATGCTGGGCGACGGAATGATCGGCTATGCCAAGGGCGCGCCGTATGCCGGCATCATTGCCGCGGCGGGTGGCGAGGCCGTACCCGAAGCCTGGATCACGCAACTCGCGGTAGGCGGCCGCATCGTGGCGCCGACCCATTCCGCGAACGGCGGTCAAGCACTTGTCGTCATTGACAAGACCCCGCGGGGGTTGGAGCGGCTCATTCTTGAGGCGGTCCACTTTGTCCCCCTAAAATCGGGGATTGCTTGAAGGAATAACAAATGCAGGGTATTGGCAATCGGAGTTGGTTCGCTGGCATCACGTTGGCTTTTGTGCTCGTGATCGCGGGCTGTTCCACGCCGCGTGGGCCGGCGCCGGTCGAAGACCGCGGCACCATGACTCGCGCCCCGGCCCCCGGCACGGTTCCTGGCGGCCCGCCGATCACCACCGACGCGAACGGCAAGCCGCTTGCCGGCATTGAAAACTACGGCAAGCCCGGGTACTACGCAGTGCGTCCGGGCGACACGATTCGCCGCATCGGCATCGAGACAGGGCAGCGCTGGCAAGACATCGTGCGCTGGAACAACATCGACAACCCCGACCTCATCGAAGTCGGCCAGGTGCTGCGTGTAATTCCCCCGACCGGCTCGGGTACTTCCGTCGCTGCGGCGCCTTCGTCTTCAGCAACCAGCGGTTCTGAGGGCGCGGTCACCAAGCCCGTGACGCCGCCTCCCGTCATCGCGCCGGTAACGCCTCCCACCGGCGCAAGCAAGCCGCCGGCTCCCGTCACTGCATCTCCGGCAGGTCCGGGCAGCGGCGCGTCGGGTGACGAAGACCTCGGCTGGATCTGGCCCGCGAGCGGTTCGCTGATCGCAGGCTTCGACGAAGCCAAGAACAAGGGTTACGACATCAGCGGCAAGGCAGGCGACCCGGTGCTGGCCGCCGCCGATGGCCGCGTGGTCTACGCCGGCGCCGGTCTTCGCGGCTACGGCAACCTGATCATCCTGAAGCACAACAACACCTACCTGACCGCGTATGCGCACAACCAGGCGCTGCTCGTGAAGGAAGACCAGTCGGTTCAGAAGGGCCAGAAGATCGCCGAAATGGGCAGCAGCGATTCCGATCGCGTCAAGCTGCACTTCGAGATCCGCCGCCAGGGCAAGCCCGTCGATCCCTCGCGTTACCTGCCCAGCCGGTGATGCCATGGCTGCCTCCCGCCCCCGCCGCACGCCGCCTGTGCGCGGGTCGGCGGGCAAGGGCAGCGCGTTTCCGCCTTCCGCGGACCCTGCCGGCGAGCCACCCGAGCAAGACCCGCGCTCGATGCAGGGCGCGGCCGCACAGCCCGATGGTGCGACGGCCGATTTGATAGGCGGTGAGGGCGCCGACGCCCTCACCATCTACCTGCGCCAGGTTCGCCGCACCGAACTCTTCACTCCCGCCGAGGAGTACCAGGCCGCATGCGCCGCGCGGGCCGGCGACTTTGCCGCGAGGCAGTCGATGATCGAGCACAACCTGCGGCTCGTCGTGAGCATCGCCAAGGGCTATCTCGGGCGTGGCGTGCCAATGTCCGACCTGATCGAAGAAGGCAACCTGGGGCTGATGCATGCCATCAGCAAGTTCGAGCCCGAACGCGGCTTTCGCTTCTCCACTTACGCGACCTGGTGGATCCGCCAATCGGTCGAGCGCGCCGTCATGACACAGGCACGGGCGATCCGCTTGCCGGTGCATGTGGTGCGCGAACTCCAGCAGGTTCTGCGTGCCCGGCGCACGCTCGAAGGCGACGCCGAGTTCCTCGCTCGCCGACCCGACGGCGTGCGCGTGGAAGACATCGCCGCGCTGCTCGGACGTGACGTCCAGGCGGTGGCTGACCTGTTGGCTCTGGCGGAGGCGCCGCGCTCGCTCGACGCGGGCGATGCGCGCGGCGACGACGGCTTCACGCTGGCCGACACCGTGGCCTCCGACGACGAACAAGGCAGCCCCAGCAGCACCACGCACGCGCACGAAGTCGAGCGCCTGCTCGATCAGTGGGTGCATGCGCTCGACGCGCGCGAGCGGGAGGTGCTGGAGGGCCGCTATGGCCTGCACGATCGCGAGCCCGAAACCCTCGAGGTGCTGAGCGTCCGGCTGGGTCTCACGCGCGAGCGCGTCAGGCAGATCCAGAACGAGGCGCTGGCCAAGATGCGCCGCCAGCTGGCGCGCTCCGGGGTCGGTCGGGACGCGCTGTTCTAGGTGCTTTCAGGGTGCTTCGCCCGCGCTGAGACAATCGGGGGATGACGGAATCCATCGAAGAAAAGAAAGTCCCCACGAATCCCGGTGAAGAATGGCTGCAGGTCGAGTCGCTCGACCTCGACGCACAGGGCGTATCGCACAAGGCCGACGGCATGGTCGTGTTCATCGAAGGCGCATTGCCCTTCGAGGAGGTGCAGTTCAACGTCCATCGCCGGAAGAACAACTGGGAGCAGGGCACGGTCACGGCCATCCGCCGTGAATCATCACAGCGCGTGCGCCCGGGCTGCCCGCATTTCGGTCTGCACACCGGCGCCTGCGGCGGCTGCAAGATGCAGCACCTGGACCCGGCCGCCCAGGTGGCCGTGAAGCAGCGTGCGCTGGAAGACAACCTGTGGCACCTCGGCAAGGTCAAGCCCGAGAACCTGCTGCGGCCGCTCGAAGGCCCGGCGTGGCACTACCGCTACCGCGCGCGGCTATCGGTGCGGCACGTGGTGAAGAAGGGCACGGTGCTGATCGGCTTTCACGAGCGCAAGAGCCGCTACCTGGCCGACATGCAGGTGTGCCCGGTGCTGCCGAAGCAGGTCAGCGAAATGCTGATGCCGCTGCGCGCGCTGATTGGCTCGCTCGACGCGCGAGATACCTGCCCGCAGATCGAACTCGCCTGCGGCGACGCACCGGACTCGACCAGGCTCGGAACCATCGCGCTGGTGCTGCGGCACCTGGAGCCGCTGTCGCGTGCCGACATCGACCGCCTGAAGGCCTTTGCAGCGCAGAACGAAGGCGTGCAATGGTGGCTGCAGGCCAAGGGGCCTGACACGGTCAAGCTGCTCGAGGAGGGCGGCACGCCGCTGGCCTACCGGCTGCCCGAATTCGGCGTCACGATGCCTTTCAAGCCGACCGATTTCACGCAGGTCAATCCGCACATCAACCGAGCGCTGGTGGGCAAGGCGCTGCGCCTGCTCGACGTGCAGCCCGACGAGCGCGTGATCGACTGGTTCTGCGGCCTCGGAAACTTCACGCTGCCGCTGGCGAGCAAGGCGCGCGAGGTGCTGGGCATCGAGGGCAGCGACACGCTGGTGGCGCGCGCCACCGACAACTACCGGACCAACCAGCCCGCGACCTCCGCCCGTCGTGCGCTGTCACCCGCAAAGTTTGTCGCGCGCAACCTGTTCGAAATGACGCCGGCCATGCTGGTTGCAGACGGCAGCGCCGACAAATGGCTGGTCGACCCGCCGCGCGAAGGTGCGTTTGCGCTGGCCAAGGCCATGGCCGACCTGCATCAGCAGCCCGAACTGCGCACCGACGGCTGGACGCCGCCGAAGCGCATCGTGTATGTGAGCTGCAATCCGTCGACACTGGCGCGCGATGCCGGCCTGCTGGTGCACCAGGCGGGTTACCGCTGCACCTTTGCGGGGGTGGTCAACATGTTCCCGCACACGGCGCACGTCGAGTCGATCGCGGTGTTCGACCTGGAATGAAAAAAGGGCCCCTCGCGGGGCCCTTCTTCCTGGCGGGCGGCCCTCTGGGGGCCTATAGCTCAGTCGCGTTCGCCACCGAAGATGCCCAGCAGGGCCAGCAGGCTCTGGAACACGTTGAACAGGTCCAGGTAAAGCGCGAGCGTGGCAGTGATGTAGTTGGTTTCGCCGCCGTCCATGATCTGCTTCAGGTCATAGAGCATGTAGGCCGAGAAGATGCCGATGGCGGCCACCGAGATGACCAGCATGCCGGTGCTCGAGCCCACGAACACGTTGATGATGGCGCCGAACATCAGCACCATCGCGCCGACGAACAGGAACTTGCCCATGCCCGACAGGTCGCGCTTGATGACCGTGGCCAGCGAGGCCATCACGAAGAACACGCCGGCGGTACCGCCGAAGGCCGTCATGATGAGTTCCGAGCCGTTCTTGAAGCCCAGCACCATCGCGATCAGGCGCGACAGCATCAGGCCCATGAAGAAGGTGAAGCCCAGCAGCACCGGCACGCCGGCTGCGGAGTTCTTGGTCTTCTCGATGGCGAACATGAAACCGAACGCGCCGCCGAGGAACACGATGAGGCCGAGGCCGCCCGTGAGCGAGCGTGTGATGCCGGTGCTGACGCCGACCCAGGCGCCCAGCACGGTGGGCAGCAGGCTGAGCGCGAGCAGCCAGTAGGTGTTGCGCAGCACGCGCTGGCGTTCTGCCTGGGCCAGCGGCTGGCCGTAGCCTGTGGAGGTGTCGAGGGTGGTAACGCGGTCGTTCATGGCCGGAGCTCCTGTGGTTGCTGCTAAGACGCAGTTGGGGCGCATTCTAGGGGGCTGCAAGAGCAGGTTTCGATAAAGACCGTATGCAGGATGTTCCCAAGCTTGGCACCTGCCCGAAGGCACTGCTGGCTGCGTGGCCGTTATGCTGTGGGGTTTTTACGCAACCTGAGCCAAACCATGAAGACCAAGTCATTCCTCGAACTCGCCGACGTCAAGACCATCGCCGCAGCGGCAGAAGCCGAGGCCCTCAAGAACAACTGGGCTGTCACCATCGCCATTTCGGACGACGCCGGCAACCTGCTCTGGCTGCAGCGCCTGGACGGTGCCGCTGCTTTGTCGTCGCACATCGCCCCCGCCAAGGCCCATACGGCTGCCATGGGCCGCCGCGAGAGCAAGGTCTATGAAGACATCATCAACGGCGGCCGTACCGCGTTCCTGACCGCGCCTGAAGTGCAGGGCCTGCTCGAAGGCGGCGTGCCGATCGTGAAGGACGGACACGTGATCGGCGCAGTCGGCGTGAGCGGCGTGAAGTCGAATGAAGACGCGCAGATCGCCAAGGCGGGCATCGCGGCGCTCGGCCTCTGATTCTTTTAGGAATCGCATAAAGCAAAACGCCGACTTCAAGGTCGGCGTTTTCTTTTTGAAGGCTTCAGCGGAAAAAAAGCTTGGCTAGTCGGCGAACCGTTGGCTAGCAAAAAACGACCCTTCGGAGATGAATCTCCTTGAGTCGCCCCACGATGAAACTTGCGCGAGGGGCGGGCTGAACGACCTTACTTGGTCAGGATCAGCTTGCCGAGTTTGGTGGCTTGAAGCCGATAGAGGGAACCGTTGTGCATGATGCCCACCGTCTTGCTTCCTTTAAGAAGCTCCGTGCTTTCGACCATCGGGACCGGACGCGTTGCCTGGATCGAATGGCCGCCACCCGACTGGTCGAGCGAAGGATGGTTCAGAACAGAAAAGGCGTTGGGGGTGGCTGGCATTTGAAGTTCCCTTATCGAAGCGATGACTGAATGATAATGATTCGCAATAAAAAATCAATAGCCGCGATCAACTTTTTTTCGATCGCGATTCAGCTCACTTCGTATCGGGCTCCGTGATGAAGCCGATCTTGCGCACGCCGGCTTCGCGGGCCTCGGACATGGCCTTGGCCACGCGCTCGTAGCGCACGGCCTTGTCGCCACGGATGTGCAGTTCGGGCTGAGGGTCCTTGGCGGCTTCGGCGGCCAGGCGGCCTGGCAACTCGCTGTCGTCGATCTTCTGCTCGTTCCAGTAGTACTCGCCATTGGCCGTGATGCTGAACAGGATGTTCTGCGGCTTGGGCTGTTCCGGCTCGCTGGTGGCGCGCGGCAGGTCGATGTTGACCGCGTGCTTCATCACCGGCACGGTAATGATGAAGATGATCAGGAGCACCAGCATGACGTCCACCAGCGGCGTCATGTTGATCTCGTTCATCACCTCATCGGGCTCGTCTTGGGTTCCGAAAGCCATGATGCTCAGCCCTTCTTGAGCGGAACCACGATCGCTTCGGTGCCGCTCTGGACGCGGGCGCCGGTCACGAAGTAGGCGTGCAGGTCGTGGGCGAAGGCGTTCAGCTTGGTCAGCACGAACTTGTTGCCGCGCACCAGCGCGTTGTAGCCGAGCACCGCGGGAATGGCCACCGCCAGGCCCAGCGCCGTCATGATCAGTGCCTCACCGATCGGACCCGCGACCTTGTCGATGGTCGCCTGGCCGGCCGAGCCGATGCTCATCAGCGCGTGGTAGATGCCCCAGACCGTGCCGAACAGGCCGATGAACGGCGCGGTCGAGCCGACAGACGCCAGGATCGCCAGGCCGGTCTGCAGGCGAGCGGTGAATGCGTCAATGCCGTTGCGCAGGGAGCGCGTGATCCAGTCGCTCACGTCCAGCGCGTCATGCAGATGGGCCTTGGTGTTGCGGTGGTGCGCCGCGGCTTCGCGGCCTTCGAGGGCCAACGCGCGGAACGGGTTGCTGTCGTCCTTGCCGAGCTTGTTCAGCGCGGTCGCGAAGTCCTCGCTGTGCCAGAAGTCCTGCGAGTGCTTGGCAAGGCGCTTGTAGCGGATGACGTCGAGTGCCTTGATGATGATCACGATCCATGACGCAAGCGACATGCCGATCAACAGCACAGCCACGGCCTTGGTGACGAAATCGCCTTGGTTCCAGACGTTCATCAAGCCAAATTGGGAATCCATACGAAGTTGCTCCAGAGAAAAATTAGTTCAGAACGTAGTTGACGGGGGCGTCATAGGACATGGCCTGCACCACTCCATTGACCTTGCCGGGAACGAACCGGCATTTCAGGATGTATTCCACGGCGGCTTCGTCGAGACGGTCGAAGCCGCTGGATTTCTTGACCTCGGCGCTCTTGGGCAGTCCGTCGACGCCGACGAGCACCCGCACGATGACCTTGCCCTGTTCGCCGAGCCGTTTGCTCATGGCCGGGTAGGTGGCCTTGGGGTTTTGCAGATAGTCGGCGTTGCTCGACGGCAACTGCACGGCGGGCGGTGCCGGCGGAGCAGGTGGCGGTGCGGGCGGCGCTGGGGGCGCGGGCGGTGCCGGCGGAGCAG